>JAMASZ010000084.1 GCA_023301585.1 Alphaproteobacteria bacterium
ACCAAAAAGAAAAAGTAAATGCCGACAAATGCGGAGTTTATCATAAAAGGATTTGGGCTAGAAAGCGTCAGGACTAGAGTGTACCAGAAAGGTATCGGGCAACCGCTTGAAGTTAGCTCTGGTGATTATGGTGACTTTACTGGAGCATCACAGTTGCCAGCGAATTCTGGCGGCGAAGCATCACGGACAAGCTATCTCGGTACACCTGTTTTTGCAGAAGCTGAATTACAGTTCGGGAACAAATCAGCATTACTTACAACAGTCTTAATGACTGTGAGCCAACAACGAAATATAGTTACAACCGTCATTCAAGGCAGAAATGGCAGCATAAAAGAATTTATCAACGAAGGTGATTATCAGATAAGTTTGAAAGGCGCAATAGTTGGAATTGATGCATACAGTTATCCGACGGTCGAAATGCGGGACTTATTGGAATTATTACAAGTTCAGTCTGCTCTTGATGTCGTTAGCGATTTCTTGCGCTTATTTGATGTGAACAATTTAGTCGTAACTGATTACAACTTTCCTCAACAGGAAGGTTATCAAAACGTCCAATTATTCGAAATCAATTGCATTTCTGATACAGACGAATTACTTATAGAAGATGCTTAGACTAACAAGTGGTGTTCAAATCGGAGATAATAAGTTTCAAGGCGTACACAATGTGACGATTGAAAGTGATTTTGAAAAACTCACAGACCGCGCAGTTATTAAATTTCCACGTCGTGTAGATTGGGAAGGGAAAAAGATAACTGATTTCGTCAAGCGGAAACAAAAAGTAACGATACGACTTGGATACGACGACCAGAACGAAACTATATTCGTCGGATATGTTCGTGATATTGGTGTAAATTTTCCTGTCGAAATTACTTGTGAAGACTCAATGTATCTCCTGAAGACGGGCGAAATAACCCTATACAAAAAGAGTATCGATTTAGAAGGATTACTAAAAGAGATAATTCCTGCAGGTGTCGAATGGAAAATAACAGGTAATCGCAATCTTGGTGAGTTCCGTATTAGTCAGTCCACACCAGCTAAGATATTGAACTACCTGAAGGAGAAATATTTTGTTTTCTCATTCTTTGTCGGTGAAGTCTTACACGTTGGATTGCGGTATGTTCCTGAAGAAAAGCCAGTTCACAAAATGCGTTTTGACCGTAATATTATTAGCAATGAATTGAGCTACCGAAAAGAGGAAGATGTACAAATTCTAATCAAAGCTGTAATAATCGGCAGCGACAATAAACGAAAAGAACTAGAAGAAGGAGATACAGACGGCGAAGTCAGAACACTTCATTACTATAATCAACCCGTTTCTGAAGTAAAGAAATTGCTCAGATCAGAATTGGAAAGATTGAAGTACACAGGCTACCGTGGCAGCTTCACTACTTTCGGAAAACCTTACATCAAACATGGCGATATCATAAATTTTATTGACCCCAAATATCCCGAAAGGGAATTTACGCAGGCGTTTGTCAAGTCCGTAGAAACTGATTTCGGAGTAGATGGATATCGTCAGAAAGTTACAATTGAAGGTAAAGCATGACAGTAAGCGACGCTATAAAAAAATTGGCAAAGAACGACTCTGATACTGTGCTCATAGCAACGGTTGAGTCATTCGACGTGCAGGAGCGTACTTGCTTGGTGAGTCCTATCGGTGGACAAGCACCACTCACGGCGCGACTGCAAGCCACTATCGGACAAGATAAAGGCTGGGTCATTATCCCTTCCGTCGGTTCTGTGGTCATAGTGACCATGATTAACGACGAAACGGGCTTTGTCTCAGTCTGTTCTGATATTGACTATATCAAAGCAGCAAACGGCACCGCTGACCTCGCTACCGAATTGGAAAAGATGATTGAAGTCATGGACGAGACACTCGGCGCTATGCTAAATTTAAAAGTTATAACGCCCGCTGGTCCTTCTACGGCTCTAACGCCAGATAGTATCACAGCTATTACCCAAGAACGGACTAAGCTATCAGGAGTGAAAGGGAAAATTTTAACACTTATCAAATAATGGCACGTACAATTGCGGAAATATATGCGGAAATAGCGGATTACAAGGACACCCAAAGTCCATTGCAGTCCCTTGCTCCACAACAGGATAGAGAGCAGACTTTACTGGCTGCGCTTAATAACTCCTCGAAAGTAGCTATTTGGCGATTATGGGCGTACATCACAGCAGTCGCTATCTACACGCATGAGGTGCTTTGGGATATTTTCCGTCAAGAGATAATCGACCAAGCAGCCGCTATGCAAACAGGTACAGCGCGTTGGTATCGGGACCAGGTACTATCATGGCAATATGGTGACATCTTGGAGTATCAGGAAGAAACGGGGCGGTACATTTACCCAATGGTCACGGCTGACAACCAATTGGTCAGTCAAGCAGCTGTTACGGAAGATGTGACAGGAGTAGTGCGTATCAAAGTAGCAAAAGACGACGGCAGCACATTAACGGCTTTATCTACTACGGAGGTACAGAGCCTGACAGCTTATGTTAAGAAAATACGTTTTGCGGGAACAATAATCGCCATCGTAAGTGGGAATGGTGATATTTTGAGAGTAGCAGGAAAGGTTTACTTTGATGCGATTAGAGTGCAAGCAGATGTAATGACAGAAGTTCAAGTCACTATAAATCAATACGTTAGCGCATTACCATTTAATGGCCGCTTTTCAATCATTACACTCATAGACCGTATTCAATCTGTAGAAGGCGTGAATGATGTGGTACTGAATTCAGTTCGTTCCAAAATTGGCGATACAGCACCTTATGAGACTATCGAGCGGGTACACGTTCCGAGTTTCGGGTATTACCGACTTGACGACAGCACAGGAAATACGCTAACGGACACCATACAATACATCGCAGAATGAGGCTAAACCTGACATTTGATTTTAGAACGAATATGCGTCTATTGGTGCCGTTCAAGATACGAGGTCAACGGTTTGCGGCTTGGATGTCTGCGCTATTGACTCCATTGCATACGGTTAATGCAGATTTTTCTGCAGTAGCTTCGGACATTCGATACAAAGCTGACTTTACGGGTCAGGTCATGTATTTGGAGCATTACCTTAATGACGTTTATGACTCAGCACAACGCCGCATCTATATCGATGATCCAGCGGAAACGCAAATTGAGAGGAAAGTCGTATTCAATAAAAACGATAGCGAAAATACTTTGATAGTTGGTAATAAGTCTGAAGGGGCAAATACCTATCTGTCCAATCAAGACGCAAGTGTAACAAGCGTGGACTTTATCATACACGCTCCTAGTACTGTATTCGTTGATGCTGACGAATTGGAATGGCGCGCACATATTGACCAGTACCGAATTGCAGGCAAAACATACACCTTTGAAACTTTTTAGAAATGAATAGATTAGAAATACCCGACGGCGGAATGCCATTTCACGGTGATGACATTCGCTTTATCGACGAAGGTGTGCGTGAGGCTCTCAAAGGCTTGATACATCTATATGCTGCACAAAACGGCGGCAATATGATATTGTCAGGCATGGAATACACAAATACAGGTGGACAAGTATCTATAAATGAGGGCTTTGTGTGTCTGAATTATGAAGTTAGATATTTTCCTGCATCAAATGTTTCAGTGTCAAATACAGTTGGAGCATTACAGGCACTCAATATTCAACCCGATAACTATTACCAGTCAGAGGGAAATGATGTATTTGAAGACGGAGTGAGTCGTGACACTTACGCTATAAGGCGTGCCAAAATTGTAAATGGATTAACGGACTCTAATGATTTCCCATTGGTCGGAGCATGGAGCATGGCAAAAGCTATTCGGGAAATAGTTATACCTGAACAAAAAGAGACTATTACCGATTTTGTTGGCAGTTGGTCAAGTACAGAAACTGTCGTTGTCAATTTAATTGGAGAACAGGCAGTTTTATCTGGTCGCATATCAAGTGGAAATACAAATAATAATGTCTTTTCTATTCCCCAAACTCATCGTCCAACAGTAGATGTATTCTTACCGGTTGTCATGCTCATAAGTGGAGCATCGCAACTTGGAATGTTTAAAGTATCAAGTAGTGGAGCTTGTGCTGTCTATTCTAACGGAAGTGAAATAACTTTATCAAATACGGACTATGTCAGTTTATCAGGATTGACTTGGGTGACGTACTAAAACTATCGAGATGAAAATTAAATATCTTCTACTATTATTTGTGGTTCTAAATGTCGCTGCTTGTGGCACAGTCGCTAAATTGAAAGTTTCAACTGACAAGACAAATCAATATTTTGAAGTAATGAGTTCGCGGTCATCCAATTCATCACAAGATTTGGATAATGAATTTCAATTATTCCTGCAGCATTATAAAAATTTATATCGAGGGACAAAACGGGAAGAAGAATATTGGACAATATTAGAGATGAAGATTACAGAACAGAACTCCCCTTCTATGACCGAAAATGAGGTGGAAAAAACTTATCCATGCAGGTAAATGTGCAACTGATTTGATTAAAAACAGAAAAGCCGCTGATAATCAATTAGTTAT
>JAMASZ010000085.1 GCA_023301585.1 Alphaproteobacteria bacterium
AAAACTGGTGTTGTTAACGACAAGCTGATAGCCGTTACTAATAATGTGGAATAAAATAAACGCATGGTTTTTCCTTTTCAAATTAATTATGTGCCTATAAAGCCTTAAAAATCACTATAAATCAAGAGGCTCTTGGTATTTTTTAAGGTGTTTCTGGGCTTTCAACAGCGTGTGAAATTCTTGTATGACGAATATTTAAGAAGGTCAGCACAGGAGATGCCACGAATATAGAAGAATATGTACCGATTAAAATCCCGAAAATAAGGGCATTTACAAAGCCTCTAATCACCTCTCCACCGAAGAACCAAAGCGCCACAAGGGCTAGCAAGGTTGTGATAGAGGTCATTAAGGTTCTTGCCAATGTCTGGTTCACAGACATATTTAACACATCAAATACTGGCATTTTTTTGAATTTACGTAAATTTTCGCGAATACGGTCAAACACTACAACGGTATCGTTGATAGAATACCCAGCAATCATTAGAATTGCCGCAACAGTTGAAAGGTTAAATTCCATTTGTGTTAGAGCGAATAAACCTATGGTCGCGATAGCATCGTGCAACAAGGCAATAATCGCCGCGACACTAAACTGCCATTCAAAACGAAACCAAATATAAGCCAGCATACCAAGCATAGAAAACAGAACAGCGTATAGCCCTTTTTTCTTTAGCTCTTCTCCAACTTGAGGACCAACGAATTCGACACGTCTGTAGTCCACTTCTTCTCCGAAGTTTTCGGTCATTAGGGCTTTTACTTTATCAATAGCTTGGTTTTGAGCGGTGCTGCCTCCCTCTTGTTCCGGCAGACGGATTAGGAAATCATTTGGCTGACCAAACTCTTGGATAGAAATACTACCTAATTCCAGCTTATTCAAATCTCCACGCAATGCGCTTAAATTTGGTGCCTGCTCTTCAACGCGCACTTCAATCAATGTTCCGCCCGTAAAGTCGATACCGAAGTTTAGCCCTTTAGAGAATAATAACCCCAGCGCACTAATCAACAAGATGCTTGAGAGTATGAATGCTCCCCAGCGCATGCCGATAAAATTAATGTTCGTATTTTCAGGTACCCATTTTAACATGTCTAAAATTCTTTCTTATATAGGCAAAACGCTAGGTTTTTTCTTTCTAATCCAAACAACCACGAGTAATCGTGTAATCATAATTGCAGAGAAGAACGATGTCATAATTCCAACAGCCAATGTCACGGAGAACCCTTTAATTGGTCCCGTACCAAAAGAGTAAAGGATAATAGCAGCGATTAGAGTCGTTAAATTGGAGTCAATGATTGTTCCCATTGCGCGACCAAAGCCAGCGTCAACAGCCGATAGAGCAGACTTACCATTGGCAACTTCTTCCTTGATACGTTCAAAGATAAGCACGTTTGCATCAACCGCCATACCGATGGTTAGAACAATTCCAGCAATCCCCGGAAGCGTTAGCGTTGCTTGCAAGCTAGAGAGAAGCGCGAAGATAAGCGCCACATTCACCATCAAAGCCACATTAGCAAAAGCACCAAACAAGCCATAAGTTAGGAACATAAATACGAGAACACCAGCAAGCCCAATTAGACTAGCAATTTTACCAGCTGCGACAGAATCAGCACCAAGTGATGGACCAACCGTTCTTTCCTCTAACACCTCAAGAGGCGCAGGCAAAGCACCAGCACGAAGAAGAAGACCTAAATTACTAGCTTCTGTTACGGAGAAATTACCAGAAATTTGCCCTTGCCCACCGCAGATAGGTTCGCGGATAACAGGGGCGCTAATAACTTCCTTATCAAGCACAATCGCAAATAAGCGGTTTACGTTAGCGCGACTGATATCACAAAAACGTTTAGCACCCAGCGCATTAAACTTGAAAGAAACTGCCGCTTGTCCGTTTTGATCGGGCGCATATTGCGCGTTTACGAGCATATCACCAGTCAAAATTGCACGGCGCGCAATTGATATTGTTTCCCCAGGATTATCAGCCATTGGCAACGTCATCATGCCCGCGCCTTCACTAGAGCTTCTATCCACTAAGTGGAATGTTAGCTTAGCGGTTTTACCTAAAAGACTCTTAATTTCTGAGGGGTCTTCTAAACCAGGTAATTGCACCAAGATACGGTCTTCGCCTTGACGTTGAATAGCAGGCTCACGCGTACCAGTTTCATCAATACGACGACGGACAATTTCGATAGACTGATTAATAGTCTGGTCTTTGATTTCCTTCATCGCTAATTCAGAGAACTCAGCACGAATACCGTCTTCAGCAACGTCATCAACAAGTAAGTCGCGGTCAAGCTTACGGATAAGTTTTTTCACTGCGTCGCGGTCAGCTGCATCACGCAGTGTAACAAAAACGCCATTTTCTTGAACTTTTAAGCGTTTATAGCCAATTTTCTGCTTACGCAACTCAGGACGAATAGAATTCATCAAATCATCTAAACGGTCTGCGATAACGCGCTCTAGCTGCACTTCCAAAAGTAAATGCGCACCACCACGCAAATCGAGCCCAAGATTAACTGTCTTGTGAGGGAAAATCCCAGGAAGATTGGCTTGCGTCCATTCACGCGCGCCCTTCCCCATCACATTCGGTAAGCTATATAAAACGCCTAACGCACAAACGATTAGGACTAAAATTATCTTCCAACGGGCAATCTGAATCATAGTGGTAACTTTATAGTTAAGGCGTTATTTCTTAGCTGGTGACTTTTTAGCTGATTTTTTAGCCGCAGATTTTTTAGCTTTAGACTTCGTTTCAGCAACTTTTTCGTTAATAAGCGTTGGCCCTTTATCCGTTTTATTTTGGATAGTTGAACGAACGGCAGAAACTTTTATTGAACCAAGGTCAACGATAACTTCTTCGTCACTTACAAGTTTATCAATTTTACCAATTAAACCGCCAGACGTTACAATTTTATCGCCTTTACGAAGTCCATCAAGCATTTCTTTATGCTCTTGGAAACGTTTTTGCTGTGGTCTGATAAGAAGGAAGTAAAATAAGAACACTAAGGAAAATATCATTCCGATGTTCCAAATAGCAGCGCTTGCCGCGCTTGGCCCTGCCGCTACGGCTTCGTTTGTTAATTCTTGTGCAACCTCTTGTGCATGCGCCATTGAAATTAGCATGTTTTTATGCTCCTTATACTTATAGATTGAATATATTAAAACGGACTATAACGGCTTAGACATTAAAGGCAAGTATTGAAAGATGAATGACCCACAAGTTACACCGCAGGATTTAGACGCCCTCAAAGAACAACTTACCCGTATTGCGGACGCCTTAGAAAGCCAAAGCAATTTAGGGCGCATTACGCCCCCAAAAGATTGGCATGCAAGCAATAGCTGGCTATGGCAAGCATCGCAAAGAGCATTGAAACCAGTAACCCAGTCAACGGCTCTCCCCCTTGATCTTCTCATAGGGTTAGAACAGCAGAGTGAAATTTTAAGTAATAACACGCAACAATTTGCTGACGGATACGCCGCGAATAACGCGCTTATGTGGGGCGCACGGGGTATGGGAAAAAGCTCTATCGTCAAAGCAATTCACCAAAACACCTTAAAATCGCAAGCCAAGAAAAATCTACACCTTATTGAAATATATAGAGAAGATATAAATACGCTTCCCTTGTTACTCGATTTATTACGAGAGACAAAAGACCATCGCTTTATATTATTCTGTGATGATTTATCCTTTGATGAAAATGACAGCTCTTACAAATCTTTAAAAGCCATTCTTGATGGTGGCGTCGAGGGTCGCCCTGATAATGTTATATTATATGCAACATCAAACCGCAGACACCTCCTGCCCCGTAACATGATTGAAAATGAACGCTCAACAGCCATTCATAAAAGCGAAAGCGTTGAAGAAAAGGTATCTTTGTCTGACCGTTTTGGTCTGTGGTTAGGTTTTTACGGCTGCGATCAACCAGCTTACCTTCAAATGATTGAAAGCTATGCCAAGCATTATAAGTTGAACTTTGAGCAATCTGAAGCTTTAGAATGGGCAATTACCCGCGGAAACCGTTCCGGGCGTGTAGCATGGCAATACATACAGCATATAGCCGGGCAACAAGGTAAATCCTTAACTTAAATAAACAGTACTGCGGAAAAAGCTTGAAATCGGCACAAAAAAGACATAAAAGGTTTTCATAATTTAAAAACTTGGAGATTGCCATGACCGCAACTGCCCTTAATAGTTCTAATAATATAGTCCCGCCGTTTATGCCAGCAGGACAAACACCTAAGAAAAAATCGCTTTTCACAAGCTCAAACTTAGTACCTTTAGCGTCAGGCATAGGAATTGGACTTTTCGCTAAAATGTTGGTTACTTCGGCTTTAACGCCGTTAGGCTTAGGTGCTGTTGCCGGTGCCGCCTTTAGCTTTGGTTCTATTATGAAGAATAACTGGAAAGCTGGACAAGGACTTAAAAACTTCTCCCTAACAAATCTTAAATCTATCTTCTCTAACAAAAGCAATCGTAGAAAAATGTATATGGCAGCCGCCTTTGGTGCCGTTGGTGCGGGTGGTGTTGAAGTCGCAGGAGAATTAGTATCATCTGCACAGGCAGCTGAGTGCGTAGAATCAAGTTCTGGAGGCTCTGTAAAGATTGGAGATAGCTGCTTACAAACAAGTACCGATGTTGAAGAACCTGCTATACCAGGAAAATGGGGATTTTTAGATGAAGACCACCCTTATATTCAAAGCATTGAGGGCATTGAACACCATGAAGGAGATGGTCATAACCACCAGCTTTCTGACAAAAGGTTACTGCCGCCTGCTGAAATAGTGCCTGAACAAGAAGACTTAGGCACTGTTGTTATTCAAGAGCCTGTTCGTGTTGGTGACGGTAGCACATTAAAAGATAGCTTTGGAGGAGAAGTTGTAACAGAACGTGAAGTTCCGTTAGTACCATCATTCGAGGAATACACACTGACAAACGAAGATGCTGATGGATTAAAAAGAATTGCAATGGAGCATTACGGTCTTACTGATGATAAAGAGATTAGAGATGCTATCAGTGCTATTGCTCATACAAGTTGCATGGATGAAGGTGATGTTAACTGGGTTAAAGAAGGTCAAACGATTAGACTACCAATGCTTGATGGTAGCGCCCCTAGCCTAAACTGGTCTGAAGTTGCACAAGAATTTAAAGCCGGTCCAGACTATTGGGATGGTGATTTAGGTGAGTGCCCAACTGCGGACCCAGTACCACAACTCACACCTGAAATAGAGCCCTCAAACAAATTCGCTGAATTTAAAGAATCTGTCAGAGTTTTCTTTGAAGAACCTGTCGTTTTTGAAGATACCACAATTGATGAAGAAGCAAATGACTTAGGAACAACGATTATTCAAGAACCTGTTCGTGTTGGTGATGGTAGCACATTGAAAGATGGCTTTGGTGAAGATGTTGTGACAGAACGTGAAGTCCCTCTTGTTCCTCCTTTTGAGGAATATACACTTACAGGCGAAGACTCTGCTGGCTTAGGCAGGATTGTCGCAGAGCATTATGGCCTCACCGAAGAAAGCGATGTTTTAAATGCCCTTAATCATATTGCCCACGCGAATTGTATGGACGAAAATGACATTAATTGGGTTAAAGAAGGTCAGACAATTAGATTACCAACCCTTGATGGTAGCGCACCTAGCTTAGACTGGTACGAAGTTGTGCAAGAATTAAAAGATGGCCCAGACGGATACTGGGATGGTAATCTTAACAATTGTGCCGCACCTGCGCCAGTTCCGGCGCCACAGTAATTAAATATACTTTTCTGGGTTTAGAACCTTCGCGCCTTTGCGGAGCTCGAAGTGGAGCTGCGGGGTGTCCACCTGCCCTGTTGAGCCTACGGTTGCGATTGATTGTCCGCGTTTCACTGTAGC
>JAMASZ010000086.1 GCA_023301585.1 Alphaproteobacteria bacterium
AGCGCGGTGCAAAGTGCAAAGAATAAAGCTGATTGCGTTACACAAACACAAAAATTAACCCAAAATATTACAGCGCAAAGTGTTGCTGTTAATTGTGGTCTCAGATAAATTTAGTAAAATTTATCTAGTTGAAAGCCGGTGTGTTTGGTATTTGATTGGAAGAAACTACTTTTACTTGCCTGTAACGCATAATATTTAAAGAACGAGGGATTGCCCTGTCCTGATAACCACAATCAGCTCCAATACAATCTTTTATAACAGAAACATCATAGTCATTCTTACGTAAGTGAAGTGTTGTATCTAATACGCAAGCGCTTGCATTGAATCCAGAAACAATGACTAAACCAGGGTTTAATTTTTTTAGTTCCTGCTGAAAAGTACCACTATTCATGGCTGAGTTGGTAGTTTTAGCACATAAAATATCGCTCTTTGTTTCTTTGAGGTGGTGCAATCCGCCACCAGCATGCGCTAAACCTTCATTAGGTTTTTGCGCAAAATAAACAATAATAGTGGGCATGAATTCTCTTAATTGTGTTGAAACAACAGCGATGCGCTGTGCTACATCGTCTGTATGTTTTGTCCCTCGAATTTCTCCTGTTTCGGGGTTGCTGTAGTTTGGGTCGCAATAAAGTCGTTGAACGTCGATAGTAACGTGAACGCAATCACCGCTTTGGACGGCTTCTTTAAAATTGTGCTGCTGGAGCCCTAGTAAATTTGATAGCTTTCCTGCCATAGTTATACTTCCTTTGATAGGAAGTTATAGCAATCATATTATTATGTCAATATTGTATCTGGTCTAGGCGCGGCGTTCCAGTGCGCGCGCGACATTAAGTGTTCTTTTTAAAGTGCTAGAGCTCTTCTGACGTCTTTAGAATGAACAGTTCTTGCGCCCGCATCTTTCATGTTTTGAATGTGTCTGGGAATAGCAAGTTGGTGCCCTTGGTCTTGACCGATGCAGTCATGAATAAGCCAAGGTTTATACTTATTGTCTATGGCATCAGTGACGGTATCAAGTACGCAAAAGCCTGCATTAAAACCCGACACTAAAATATTTTTTCTTCTTAAATCACGTAATATCGTTTTAAGGGGGCCGCTTGAAAAAGCAGAATCTGTGTGCTTATAGGCCAACAGATCATCTTTTGACACCTCTAAGTGATGTAATCCTCCTCTTGACGTTTTGATAGAGCGACCATTAAAGGGTGTAGAATAGACTATAACAGTTGGTATATTGAGCGCCCGTAAGTTTTTGGAAACACCATTTATCCTTTGGGCTATTTCATCTGTATGCTTAGTACCTCGAAAAGTAGTGTATAAGGGGTCGCAGAATTCTTTTTGTACATCGATAACAACATGCACCAAAGAATTTAGCTTAACAGCTCGTTCAAATGTTGGGGGTGTTCTTTTTAAAAAAGAGAATAATGACATAGTAATCCTTCAGGTTGTGAAGGAAATTAAACAAGTTTTGTTCTTATGTCAATAGAATTATGTCTAAGCACGTCTTTCCAATACATACATCGCTAGCTCTTTTAGCATTTCGCCGCGTCCATCGAAGTAGTGAAGGTGGCGGACGGCTTGGTGGGCGAGCATTTCAGCGCGGGATTTGGCTTGGTCTTTACCCATCGTTGATACGAATGTGGATTTGTTTGCAGCCGCGTCTTGGTTGGCTGGCTTGCCAGTTTCGTTTGGATCTGCTTCGACGTCTAAAACATCATCAGTCACTTGGAAAGCTAGCCCTAAATCATAGGCGTAGTTGCAAAGGGCTTTTTTGTGTTGGTCAGAAGCTTTGCCGAGGATGGCGCCAGCTTCGCAGGCAAAGGCAAAAAGCTGTCCTGTTTTCATGCGTTGCATACGGCTGATTGTACCAAGGTCAAACTCTTTTTCTTCACCGATTAGGTCAAGCATTTGTCCGCCAACCATGCCGTGACCACCAGAAGCAATGGCAAGTTTACGCACCAACTCAACACGCACATGTGGGTCAGGGTGGGTGTCGCGGTCTGCTAAGACTTCGAATGCCAAAGTTAAAAGACCATCACCTGCAAGGATTGCAGTGGCTTCGTCAAATTTACGGTGAGTTGTCGCTTTACCGCGACGTTTATCAGAGTCATCCATTGCTGGTAAATCATCATGCACCAATGAGTAACAGTGAAGAAGTTCTACGGCAGCAGCAACACGGCGCGCGCGCGCGGAATCAACATTGAATAATTTAGCGGCTTCCATGACCATGAAAGGACGGAGGCGTTTACCGCCACCCATAACGCTGTAACGCATGGCATCATAAAGGCGGGATTCAGCCAAGTCAGCTTCAGGCAATAGGCGGGCAATTGTTTTATTAACTGCTTCTACGTGTTCATCGAGGGCTTCTTGAAGCTTGGGTGACGCGTCGCGTGGGGATGGTGCCATTTTTAGTCTTTCTTAGTTTATTTGTTTTCGTCAAACGGTGCTGTAGAAACGTCACCATTTGCGCCAATTGTAATTTTTTCGATTTTTTCCTGAGCCGCGCCGAGTTTTTGTTCGCAATGCTTACGCAAGGCAACGCCACGCTCATAAGAAGTAATAGATTGTTCCAAAGGGGCAGAGCCGTTTTCAAGCTGTCCAACAATGGTCTCAAGCTCGCCTAGGGCTTCTTCAAAACTCATCGTATTAATTTCTTTAGCGCTCATAGTGGTCTCTATTTCTTTACCTTAATTGAGCGCAGAGTGTATGCCAGATTCTCTATTTTCTCAATAGATTTCGGCTGTATTTAGGAAGATAGGGCGAGGAGATGGGCTTTAACGGAGGTTTTTAGCGCTTCTAGGTTGTAGCCACCCTCAAGTGCAGAGACTATCCGCCCCTGACAGTGGGTGTCAGCGATTTTACACAATTGCTGTGTGACCCAGTAAAAATCATCTTCTATGAGCTTTAAAGGGGCTAGTGGGTCGTCCTTATGCGCGTCAAAGCCAGCGGAGATTAAGAGTAGTTCAGGGGCGAAGGCGTCTAATTTGGGTAGAATTTCATCGGTGTAGGCGGATTTAAAGGTGTCGCTTGTGCAGGTTAAGGGCAGGAGTGTGTTGTGAATGAGGGCGTTATTTTCTGAAACCTCACCCGTGTGCGGATACATCGGTGCGCCGTGAGTGGAGCAAAACAGAATGGGGTGGTCAGGATTTTCGATGTTATGTTTACGAACCAAATCTTGAGTGCCGTTGCCGTGATGGACATCGAAATCAACAATCGCAATTTTCTTGATGTCGTGGGTTGTTTGCGCATGGCGGGCGGCGATGAAAATATTATTGAACAAACAAAATCCCATCGCTTGGGCATATGTTGCATGATGCCCTGCGGGACGTATCGCGCAGAAGGCGCGTTTTTCGTTTTCGTGTATGACATGATTAACCGCACGGCACGTTGCGCCAACGGCGTGGGTTGCGGCGTCATAGGAGTTGGGTGATAAAATTGTATCGCTGTCCAAGGCTTGATAGCCATCATCAGGGGTTAATTCTTGAAGTTTGAAAATGTAATCTTCTGAATGTCCTAGGTTGAGTTGTTCAAAGCTTGCTTTAAAAGATGTTTCCTGTCGCCAAGTATTAAATGGTGCTTCGCTAGAAAATAGATCAAACAGGGTGCTTAGGCGTAGGGGCGTTTCTGGGTGCCCGTTTCCTGTGTCATGTTTTAGCCCTAAGGGATTGGTAAAAATAACTGTTTTCATATCTGAAGATAACTATAGAATATATGCCATGAATAACAATTATAAAATTCCTGAAGGACAGCGCGTCTACGCCATTGGTGATATTCATGGGTATTTGGACAAGCTTGTGGCGCTTCATGCGTTGATTGAAGCGGATATAGAAGCCAACCCGATTGAAAATGTGCAGATTGTCTATATTGGTGATTATGTTGATAGGGGTCCTGACTCCAAGGGGGTTTTAGATTTTTTGTGCAGACGTGAATTGGTGGCGCCAAAAGTTAAACATATATTCTTACTAGGTAATCATGAAATTGGTATGCGTGAGTTTATTGTGAACCCGCAATCTGAACGTAAAGATTGGTTGATGTGGGGCGGGGTTGAAACATTAATGAGTTACGGCATCACGGCACGGTTTAAACAATCGGTTAGACAGGCAATACCAGAATTATCCGAAAAGCTGAAAGAGGCGATGCCAATGACGCATCGTGAGTTTTTACGCAACCTTGTGAAAATCCATATCGTTGGTGATTACGTTTTTGCGCATGCTGGGATTCGACCAAATGTGTCGCTTGATAAGCAAGAAACAAAAGACCTAACGTTTATCCGTAAAGGATTTTTGGACGATGAGACGATGCATGAAAAGCGCGTTGTGCATGGGCATAGTATCACCGACAGTATGGACGTAGAGATTTACCCAAATCGCATCGCGATTGATACGGGGGTATACAAAGACGACGGTAAGTTAAGCTGTGTGGTGATTGAAGGTGTGGAAGTTCGTAAACTTCAGGCTTAGTGTAAATATATTGACATAATTAATTTCTGTGCTATATTGCTTTCTTTTTTATAAGTATAAAGCGACAGATAGGGGCGCGAATATCATGGCAGCAGAGCAATCTTGGAAATTAACAAAACAGTTTGATTTATGGGCTAATCCATATGCTGAACGATATAATGCTTGTAGGTTTAAAGAGGAAATGTGTGGTAGCTATTCCGAGAATGAAAATGATACGCCGTCACTAGCCTATGGACGTAAAGTTCTTGGGCTTGCTAGAGCAATTAACAATTTACAATTTAGAACAACTTCAGATGAGCTGCGTGGGGCAAATGTTGTTAACATGATGCCTTTGGTTCAAGAAGCAATCGCTGAGTTAAGTGGTCAGGATTCTAATCTATCTGAACACCCAACTACTCAAGAAGCGATGGGTATTTTAGTTGATGTTGTTGAAGATGTTGTCGGTGGGTTAAACAGAGATAACCTGCGCCTGCTTCCTCAAAAGGGATTTATACCGTTCGTTAACTAATCAGTCTTATTAATTATTAAAGCGTGATGTGTTGTAGAACAATTGATCTTCGGTCAGTTGGAAACCAATGCTGACGTTATAATCAGGCACAACACCCGTTACATCAAGTGGTAGACGCTGGCGGATTGTTTCAACTAACAAAATAGAGTCTTGGTCAGCATCAAAGGAAATTGACGCAGCGAAGATTTCTTTCGCAAGTTCATTACCCACACCATCATTTACAGCGATAAAGTATGGGTAGGCAAAGAATGGGCGGTCATCAGCCTTGATACGTGCCTTTGGTCCAAGTGTGCTTTTGAAGTTTAAATCAACGCGCATGTTCAAAAATTCGCCTTCGATATAACAAGTCGCATCAGCGCTTTCGAGAGAGATGTTTGAAATTTCAGTTGAAGGTGATGGGCTCTCCATATTTTTAAATTCAGTCATGCTTGCCAAAACAGGGGCTATGTTTACTGGTGGGCAAACCTCGTTCACTGGAATGACATCGCCTTGATATTCTCCGACTTCTGCTTGCTGAGCCACTTGTTGGCGGTTTTCATTTTTAGCTGACCAAACTTCCTTGGTTTCACCAAGTTTGTTTTTCATGTTAACGAAGTCTTTTTGAAGACCATTAAAGGTTCCGCAACCTGCAAGGGTTAGTGAGGCAAAGGACAATATAAGGAGAGATGTATGTTTCATAAGGGAAGTTTACGTCTGCCAGAATCCGATGACAAGCTTTTTGAAATCTTTTACCCAAAAAATCGGGATAGACCCATGTAATATGTCTTTTAAGGATAGATTTATGACGCTTTGTCTGGTTATATTTGCGTTATGTCAGCGATTGAAAAAAATATAGAAGGGCAAAAGCGCCCCTTGAAGATACTTTTAGCCTCCCCACGTGGTTTTTGTGCGGGGGTTGATCGTGCGATTCAAATTGTTGAGAAGGCATTAATTAAATATGGTGCGCCAGTTTATGTCCGTCACGAGATTGTTCATAACAAGTATGTAGTGGAAAGCTTGCGTGACAAGGGGGCGGTGTTTGTAGAAAGCTTGGACGAAATTCCTGATGATGGGTGTCCTGTGATTTTCTCCGCGCATGGCGTGCCGAAGTCGGTGCCAGAACGTGCGCAGTCACGCGAGATGTTTTTCATTGATGCAACGTGCCCGTTGGTAAGTAAAGTGCATCGTGAGGCAGAGCGTCATCATGCACAGGGCTGTGAGATTATTTTAATTGGACATCTTGGTCACCCCGAAGTTGAAGGGACGATGGGGCAGTTGCCTGATGGTTCTGTGATGTTGGTTGAGACCGTTGAAGATGTTGAAGCGTTAAACGTTGCTGAAAATACGAAACTGGCGTATTGCACGCAGACGACGTTATCGGTTGATGATACGGCGGATATTGTTGAAGCACTGAAAAAGCGTTTCCCAGAAATTATTGGTCCGCATAAAGAAGATATTTGTTATGCAACCACCAACCGTCAATCTGCGGTGAAGGAGATTGCGTCCAATTGTGATGCGTTGATGGTGATTGGCGCGCCAAATTCGTCAAATTCAAATCGCTTGGTTGAAGTGGGGCTGGCTTATGGCACCAAGAAATCGACGCTTGTACAACGTGCCGATGAGATTGATTGGACTTGGTTGGACGATGTTGATTGCTTGGGGCTAACGGCGGGTGCGTCTGCGCCAGATATTTTAATTCAAGAAGTGATTAAGGCGATTAAGGATAGATTTGAAGTTAGTGTTGAAGAGATAACCTTGGTTGAAGAAAATGTTGTCTTTAATATTCCACGCATTTTGCGTGACGCTGAAGAAGGTAAAAAATCTTAATGCCGATTACTGTTTCAGATTTTGATAAGGTTGAAAATAAAGTCATTACCTTGATGGGGATGTCGGGCGTTGGTAAGACGTATCTATCATTGATGTTGGCGGAACAGGGGTGGTTTCATTATTCCTGCGATTTAGAAATTGGAACGCGTTATTTAGGCACGGAAATTGAAAAGACGCTGGGGGAGCCTAACCGTGTAGTGGCGGAGGATTTATCGCAGTTGTCGCAATATGTCGGGCGGTTGGGGGACTTACCCTATGATGAGTTTAAACGCCGTCAGGAACAATATTATGACGCGGAGTGCCAGTCGTTAGAAGAGTTGAAAACCGTTGTTAGCCAAGCGAAAGCAGATGGTTTTACCAATGTTGTTAATGACTCTACAGGGAGCTTTTGTGAGATTAGCGATACGAAGTTGTTTGATAGCGTTGATGAACGCTCGTTGATTGTTTATATCAAGGCGAATGCCGAGGAAGAAAAGCAAGTTTTAAAACGTGCGCAGGATTATCCGAAGCCAATGTTTTTCTCACCAGAACGATTTGATTTTTGGGTAGCGGAATTTTTGGCGGATAAAGGGCTAAGTTCTTCTGATGACATTAATGCTGATGAGTTTTCGCGTTGGGTGTTCCCTAGGTTATTTGAAAACCGCTTGCCAAAATATCAGGCGATTGCGGATAGGTATGGTGTGACGATTCCGTCAGAAGCGTTTCTGGGTGTGAAGAGCGCCGACGAATTTTTAAAAGTTATTGTGGCGCATCTGCCAGAGAGTTATCGTTAGAAAATGAGTATTGAAATTTATACAGATGGCGCGTGTAGTGGAAACCCTGGACCAGGTGGCTGGGGTGCGTTATTACGCTGGAATGGGCATGAAAAAGAAATGTCTGGTGGGGAAATCGATACCACAAATAACCGCATGGAAATGATGGCGGTGATTAAAGCGTTAGAGAGTTTAAAGAAAGAGTCCACGGTGACTGTTTATACCGATAGCAAGTATGTGAAGCAGGGTATTGAAGAATGGCTGGAAGGTTGGAAGGCTAAAAACTGGCGCACGGCAGCGAAAAAACCCGTTAAGAATCAAGACCTTTGGGAGCAAATTGATTCGTTAATTCA
>JAMASZ010000087.1 GCA_023301585.1 Alphaproteobacteria bacterium
GTGTGTTGGTGTTATGTGTTGGAATTTGGATGATGGAACAATTCATCGTTTCCGTGCACATCAAGTTATTTTAGCAACTGGTGGTTATGGTCGTGCTTATTTCTCTTGTACTTCTGCGCACACTTGTACTGGTGATGGTGGTGGTATGGTTCTACGTGCTGGCTTACCATTACAAGATATGGAGTTCACGCAATTCCACCCAACTGGTATTTACGGCGCAGGTAGTTTGATTACTGAGGGCGTTCGTGGTGAAGGTGGATACCTCACAAACTCAGAAGGGGAGCGCTTCATGGAGCGTTACGCACCTTCTGCAAAAGACTTGGCATCGCGTGATGTTGTATCACGTTCAATGACAATTGAAATCCGTGAAGGGCGCGGTGTTGGTAAAGATAAAGATCATATCCATTTGAACTTGATGCATTTAGACCCAGAAATTATTCATTCTCGTCTGCCGGGTATCGCGGAGAGCGCGAGAATTTTTGCGGGCGTTGATGTGACCAAGGAACCTATTCCTGTTCTACCAACTGTTCATTATAATATGGGTGGTATACCAACGAATTTCCGTACCGAAGTTGTTAACCCAACTGAAAAAGACCCACATGCTGTTGTTCCTGGTTTGATGGCAATTGGTGAGTCTGCTTGCGTATCCGTACACGGTGCAAATCGTTTAGGGTCAAACTCATTGCTAGATTTAGTTGTGTTTGGACGTGCTGCTGCTATTCGTGCGGCGGAACTTGTAACGCCAAATTCTCCACACCGCTCATTAGGTGCTGATGATGGCACGCGCGCTTTGGACCGTTTGGATTATTACAGAAATGCAAAAGGCGATAAAACAACGGCGGAATTACGTGGCGAAATGCAACGTACAATGCAAGATCACGCAGCTGTATTTAGAACAGGTGACGTGCTTCAAGAGGGGCACGAAAAGATTGTCGAAATCTTTAACAAGCGTGATCAATTAGGCGTAAATGACCGTTCAATGATTTTCAACACTGACTTGGTTGAAACATTAGAGCTAGATAATCTGCTTTACCAATCTGTGGCGTCACTAGCAAGTGCGGTTAATCGTGAGGAATCACGCGGCGCGCACGCCCGTGAAGATTTCCCAGATCGTAATGACGAAAAATGGATGAAGCACACAATTTCATGGGTGGATGACAAAGGCGTTACAGCACTAAATTACCGTCCTGTTATCTTGCACACTTTGACTGACGAAGTTGAAGCTGTTCCACCTAAAGCACGCGTATATTAAGGGTATAAACAAAATGGCTAAATTTACACTTCCAAAAGGATCTAAAGTTAAAAAAGGTAAGCGCGTAGACGCGACCACTAAGGATTCTAAGAATACTAAAAGCTTTAAGGTCTATCGTTGGGACCCTGAAGATGAAGCTAATCCTAGGTTGGACGAGTATGTTCTAGACCTTGATGACTGTGGTCCGATGGTGCTTGATGCGCTTATCTATATTAAGGATAAGGTTGATAGCTCGCTAACATTCCGTCGTTCATGTCGTGAAGGTATTTGTGGTTCATGCGCGATGAATATTGATGGTCGTAACACGCTGGCGTGTTTGAAACCGATTAATGAAATGAAAAGTGATGTTAAAATAACACCGCTTCCGCATATGGATGTAGTCAAAGATTTGGTTCCTGATTTAACGCATGCTTACGCGCAATATGAGTCGGTTGAACCTTGGATGAAAACTGACAGCCCTGTTCCATCACGTGAGCGTCTGCAATCTCAAGAGGATGCGCAGATGCTGAACGGTAATGACGGTAAAGGTCCTGCGGCTTGTATCCTGTGTTTCTGTTGTACAACATCGTGTCCAAGTTATTGGTGGAACCCTGATAAGTTCATGGGACCTGCAGTACTTCTTAATGCGTGGCGTTGGATTACCGATACGCGTGATGAAGCAACTGATGAGCGTTTGGATCAACTTGAAGACCCATTCAAACTATACCGTTGTCATACCATTATGAACTGTACGAATTCATGTCCAAAAGATTTGAACCCTGCTAAGTCGATTTCAGAAATCAAGAAACTGATGGTGGAGCGCCATTCATAGGTTAGTCTAGCCTTGAGTGAATTTAGCTGGCTTATAGTGAGGTGCAACGGCAACTTCTATAGGGAGTGTTTTAGGTATCGCCTCTTCAATTTTATTCGTTAAATGATGGCTCGCATCGGCGACAATTTGTGTTGCCTTATCAAATGTGTTCGAAACATCGCTCCTTACGTCAGGGCTACAAGCTAATGCGCCAAGGCAGATTGCGGCAGCGCCTGCAAGTGCCATGGGTGATTTTGCGAATTGCGTCATGGCAGGTGCAAGTCTTGCGATATATGGTGAGGCGCTCTCGTATATGGCGCTGACCAAATCCCTCTCATTGGGGCTAGGTGACCAGCCAGTTATACCATTTATCACTGCGTCATGTGCGTGATGAATTACGGAGTTCAATGTGTCTACAACATTACTGCGTATGGGGCCTGTGTTTTCAGATTTAGAAATTGTCGAAGAATTGGGAATGGCGAGCTTGCTTGCGTAGTGATAATAATTAGTTTCGATTGTGTTTACGGCACTATTGTACCGCCTTCGCAAAGAAAGTGCTTTCATTTTTCTCCCTATATGTAGATTTTTAATTACCTGTACTATATGCTAGATATGCATATAAGTCAATACTTATATTGCGTTTAGCGCAATTCAATCCATTAGTTCGTTCGCGCGGATTTGGCGCTAAGATAGCTAAGTTAATGATTTAATTCAATAAACCCATTAGTTTGTATGTTGCTACTTTTTTAACTCATAAAAAAACACCTGCAAAATGCAGGCATGGGTAGGGCGTTTATGAATATATCATAGCATTATTAGGCTGAATTTTCTACTATTCAATATCCAACCCAATATCAAAAACTTTGACGGAGTGGGTTAGGGCGCCGATAGAGATTAGGTCAACACCAGTTTCTGCGATACCGACAACGGTGTCCATGTTGACACCACCAGAGGCTTCAGAAATTATCTTTCCTTGAATGCGCTCAACAGCAGTTGATAAATCTGCAGGTGGCATATTATCGAGTAAGACGATATCTGCGCCACCATGCGCAATGACCTCGTCTAGTTGTTCTAATGTATCAACTTCGATTTCAATCTTTACGTCCGCGATATTTTTTGTCGTATCAAGGGCTTGTGTAATACCGCCAGCCGCGGCGATATGGTTGTCTTTGATAAGCACCATGTCATAAAGCCCAATGCGGTGATTGGTGCCACCACCCATTTTTACGGCGTGTTTTTGTATGGTGCGGTAAGCAGGAAGCGTTTTACGTGTATCGAGAATTTTTGCTTTTGTGTGTTTCACGGCGTCAACGTAACGCGCGGTTTCCGTAGCGATACCGCTTAGATGTGTGAGGAAATTTAGAGCGACGCGCTCGCTTGATAGAATATTTTGGGCGTTTCCTGAAACAGTTAATATTTTGTGCCCTGCTCTAACGCTATCGCCGTCTTCAACATGAAGGATAACTTCTAGCTTATCATCATAAATTTTAAAGACAGCTTCGGACAATAACGTTCCTGCAATGACACCGTCTTCGCGAGCATTCATTGTGGCGGTTACTATTGTGTCAGGAGAAATTGTTGCGTTTGTGGTTATGTCACCAATATCGTTTAAGTCTTCCTGAAACGCTGCTTTGATTAAGTCTTTAATTTCGGCAGTAATTTCCATTAACTTAAATCTAACATTTTTTGAATTGGGATACGTGAACGTTCCGCCAAATCAGCATCAAGTAAAACTTCTGGTCCTTCAGTTTGAAGGGCTTTTAAAATTTTAGGAAGGGTAATGCGTTTCATGTGTGGACACATTTGACAGGGGCGTACCAATTCCATTTTTGGGTTCGCAGCGGCGATGTTATCGCTCATGGAACATTCAGTAATTAGCACAACACGGTCAGGTTTTTCACCTTCAACGTAGTTAATCATGTCTTGCGTTGACCCTGTGTAATCCGCCTCTGCCAATACTTCTGGTGGGCATTCAGGGTGGGCAAGAACAACAACGCCGTCATATTTAGCGCGGAATTTTAAAATGTCTTCAGGGGTAAAGCGTTCATGTACTTCACAGCTTCCTTCCCATGTAAGAACTTTTTTGTCTGTGTGGTTTTGGGTGTATTGTGCCAAGTATTTATCGGGAATCATTAAAACAGTATCGCTTTCTTGGGCGTTAATGATTTTAACGGCGTTACCTGATGTGCAACAAATGTCACTTTCTGCTTTTACTTCTGCAGATGTGTTCACATAGGTGATAATCGGAACGCCTGGATATTTCTCACGGAGTAATTTTACGTCCTTAGCGGTAATGGATTCAGCCAATGAACAGCCCGCTTTCATATCAGGGATAATAACTTTTTTATCCATGCATAAAGCTTTGGACGTTTCTGCCATGAAATGCACACCGCACTGAACGATGATGTCTGCTTCTGATTTAGCAGCAGAGCGGGCAAGTGCTAAAGAATCGCCAACGATGTCGGCAATGCCGTGGAAGATATCTGGCGTCATATAATTATGCGCTAAGATAACGGCGTTCTTCTCTTTTTTCAGGCGGTTGATTTCATAGATATAAGGGGCAATTGTTTCCCAATAAGTCTGGGCGTATTGATCCTTTAGAATCTCATAGATAGGCGCTGTGGCTTTCGCGACAGCGTCCGTGTAGGGCAGTTCCTGTGCATTTGTACTCATGAGCGTAGTTTTACCTAAAAACCGACTTTTGATAAAGCTTTTTTCTTCTTTTTTAACAGAACGCGAATGTGAGGACGTCCATTTTCTTCTTCATATTTTTCGTAATATTGCTGATGATATTCCTCAGCTGGGAAGAACTCTTGCGCTGGTTCTAGGGTGGTGACGATAGGCTTCTTCCATGCTTTGCTGGCATCTACTTCGTCAATAATAGTCTGGGTTAGCTGTTTTTGCTCATCGTTTTGATAAAACACGGCGGAACGATATTGTGTACCAATATCAACACCTTGACCGTTTAGTTGTGTTGGATCATGGGCGATTTTGAAGAAATATTCTAATATTTCACGTGCAGATATGATTGATGGATCGTAATAGATTTCTGTGGCTTCGGCATGCCCTGTCTTACCCGTTGTGATGTCTTGGTAAGTTGGGTTGTCTGTTTGACCGCCTGTGTAGCCAGAAAGTGTGTATACAACGCCATCTTTAGAGCGAAATTCGCTCTCTAAGCACCAAAAACAGCCTCCTGCGAGGGTTAGCACTTCTGCGTTATCTGGGATTTCTGTTTTAATTGTATCTGCCACGTCCATACCTTTGCTTGTTGGGATAAAAGAAAATAGGCTCATTACGAAGGTAAGCCCGATAATTGGTAAAACAAATCGCATTTTTAAATCTTTCTGTTATTTTATACCTATTCGGCTCGGGGAGGCGAAAGGTTACATAATTAAAGAGTATTCATGGACAATCAAATTCAAAACAAGAGTAGCACAAAAAAGGCCGTTTTTTCATGGTGTTTATATGACTGGGCAAATACGGCATTTAGTACGGTCATTATTACCTTTGTTTTTGGCGTTTATTTTGCGCGCGAAATTGTCGGTGATGAAGTAAGTGGTGCGGCACAATGGAGCTTTGCCATTTCTATCTCAGGATTTTTTATTGCGTTCTTGGGACCGTTGCTTGGATCGATCGCTGATAATTCTGGTGATCGAAAAAATTGGATTTTCTGGTTGTCGATGATGTGCATTGTTCCATCGGCAATGTTGTGGTTTGCGACGCCCGATGATAATGCAGCACATATTATATTTGTTTTGTTTTTAGTGGCAGTTGCCAATGTTGGATTGGAACTTAGCCAAGTTTTCTATAACTCAATGCTTCCGCATGTGTCGCCTGCTGGGAAGATGGGGCGTGTGTCAGGTTGGGCATGGGGTCTAGGTTATATAGGTGGATTAAGCGCGCTTGTTATTGCGCTGTTTGGATTTATTGGTTTGGGTGATATGGAGCCACTGATAAATATTCCAAAAGAAAACTTTGAACATATTAGAATTACAGGTCCGTTTGTTGCTATTTGGTTTGCTATTTTTATGGTGCCGTTATTTTTATTTACTAAAGATATTGAAATGGAAAGACGTTCCGTGATGGATAGTTTGTCTTTGGGGTTAAAGCAATTATCCGAGAGTGTTCGTCATGTAAAAGAGCATGGAAATATCTTACGGTTTTTAATTGCGAGTGCAATTTACCGTGACGGTCTTGTGACCTTATTTGCGATTGGTGGGGTATATGCTGCGGGGCAGTTTGGTATGGATTTTACGGAGATATTAGTCTTCGCGATTGGATTGAATGTTACTGCAGGGCTTGGTGCGTTTGGGTTTGCGTATCTTGATGATTACTTAGGCTCAAAGCCAACGATTATTATATCCCTGTTAGGGTTGATTGTGATTGGCGGTATTATCTTGCTGACGACGGATAAAACAATGTTTTTGATTTTATCGTTAGGATTGGGAATTTTTATGGGACCAGTTCAGGCGGCAAGTAGAACCATGGTTGGTAAATTGGCAGCGCCTGAAATGATGACGCAGGTATTTGGGCTTTATGCCTTTACAGGGAAATCTATTTCGTTTTTAGGACCGCTTATGTTTGGTGTTGCAACAACAGTCTTTGGAACGCAACAAGCAGGTATGGCGAGCATTATTTTATTCTGGGTTATTGGTTTAATTATTATATTAAAAGTAGATGAGAAACGTACATGAATATAATTCAAAAACCATCACCCAATTTTAATGATCGTAACGGTGCAAAGCCCAATATAATTGTTTTACATTATACGGGTATGGAAACGGCAGAAGGGGCGTTGGACCGCTTGACTGGTGAGGAGTTTCAAGTGAGTGCTCATTACACTGTTGATGAAGACGGGACGCTTTATCAGCACGTCGAAGAAGATAAACGTGCATGGCATGCAGGAAAAGCTTTTTGGCAAGGTGACAAGGATATAAACAAATATTCAATCGGTATTGAAATTGTAAACCCAGGTCATGAGTTTGGATATCGTAGTTTTACAAAGCCACAAATTGATATTGTAAAAGAGCTGTGTCAGGAAATAATGGAGCGTCACGAAATTCATTATGTGCTCGCACATTCTGATGTCGCACCAGAACGTAAACAAGATCCAGGTGAATTATTCCCTTGGAAAGAATTGGGAGCAGCGGGCATTGGTTATTGGCCGAACACATCAGATGAGGATTTTGTCAAAAGCTGTAGTATGAATGTTTATACGGCGCTTCATGATTTAGGCTATGACGCAGAAAATTTTCCAGAGCAGTCCTTGGTCGCATTTCAACGCCATTTTGTACCTGAGCTATTCCTAGAGGGTCGCGAAGGCGAAGTTGAAGGAATTACGAAAGCGCGTCTTTATGTGCTTCTTGCTCGTGGCTTTGCAGAATAATTGCCAAAATTTAAAAAATTGTGATACATAAACCTTGTTAGAAGGCTGGATAACCGCGCTTATTTCTTTTTAAGGGGTAATCGAGGAAAGTCCGGGCTTCACGAAAATGCAGTGCCGGGTAACGCCCGGGTGGCGCAAGCCAACGGAAAGTGCAGCAGAGAGTATACCGCCGATGGGTTATTTATAATCACAGGTAAGGGTGAAAGGGTGCGGTAAGAGCGCACCGCGCAGCTGGTAACAGGTGTGGCTGGTAAACCCCACTGGAAGCAAGACCAAATAGGAATGGCGTATAAGTGTGTTTTCCACTTGTCATTCGGGTAGGTCGCTTGAGGTATTTAGCAATAAATATCCTAGATGAATGGTTATCGCCCCGCTTGCGGGGTACAAAACCCGGCTTATAGGCTTTCTGACAAATTTTAGTCTAAGTTTTTAGGCAAAAAAAACCGCTTAGCATAATGTTAAGCGGTTTTTTCTTCATCATGATCACTATAAAAATTATAGCATCATTGCTGTTTTGTATGCGGAGTACGCTATCGTGGCGACATATAAACCGCCATTCACAGAAACCGCTAAAATTAATAGAGTGCTTATCATAATGTATTTTCCCCTTACACAGATTTAATCACGTTTAATTGAGACTATGTTTACCATAACGAAAAC
Organism: Alphaproteobacteria bacterium; assembly: GCA_023301585.1. GTDB lineage: Bacteria > Pseudomonadota > Alphaproteobacteria > Micavibrionales > Micavibrionaceae. Next base: position 8,089 of record JAMASZ010000087.1, read on the forward strand.
AGGTGAGTCAAGTTTTTTGTTTAAAAACAATGACTTAGTTAAATAATTCCTTTTCGGGGATATTTTGTCATAATCAAAGTTAAAAATTAACCTCACAAGAATAATTTTCATAATAAATATAATTCAAGCTTATTTTGGTATGAAATAAAATTATTTAACTGTGAATGAAAGGCTGAGCGGTTAAATGTCGAATTGACCAACCATGTAATCCCATGATATCCCATATATATCCATGAGTTTCCATGTAAGGGACTTTGGACGTCAGTTTTTACGAGTTTCGGCACGTGAGTTTTTTGTAAATTTAAGGAATATCAGCGCTTACATGACACTATTCTTGTCAACATTCACTAATAAGCTTGATAAAAAGGGACGGATTTCCGTGCCTGCGTCTTTCCGCGCCGAATTATCTGACCAAGAATTTCAAGGTTTAGTGCTGTTCCGTTCCAACACGCATGCGTGTTTAGAAGGCTTTGCGTGGTCGTACATGCAGGAAATTGGAGGACGTTTAGACGACTTTGATTTGTTTTCGTCGGAGCAAGACGATTTAGCAACCGCAATTTTTGGTGATGCCGTGCAATTACCGTGGGATGGTGATGGTCGAATTTTATTACCAGCAGAGTTAGTTGATTTTGCACAACTGGGCGAGAACGCTTCCTTCGTTGGGTTGGGGCGCAAGTTCCAAATTTGGAACCCAGAAGAGTTTTCTGCACGTCGCGAAAAAGCACGTGAGTCAGTTAAGAAAAAGAATTTAACAATCCCTAATAACAAATCGCAGGGAGGGCAGTAATCATGAGTGCCCATTATCCTGTGATGTTAAATGAAGTTTTAGAAAACTTGGCACCTGTTGATGGTGGTGTTTATGTTGATGGCACGTTTGGCGCGGGTGGGTATTCGCAAGCGATTTTAGATTCTGCAGATTGTATTGTGGTGGCAATTGACCGTGATGCAACGGTAATGCCGCGCGTTGAAGAATTAAAGAAAATATATGGTGAGCGTTTTGTTTTTGTTAGCGGCTGTTTTGGCAACGCGCAAGAGTCAGTGCGTAATGCGGGGTTTGAATTTGTCGATGGTTTTGTTGTCGATATTGGTGTGTCATCAATGCAAATTGACCAAGCAGATCGTGGGTTTTCATTTCGTAATGATGGACCGCTAGATATGCGCATGGATTCAAGTGTGGGTGAGACAGCGGCGGATATTGTGAATACTTACGAAGAAGAAGACTTGGCGAATTTAATTTACCGTTATGGTGAAGAGCGTAAATCACGTCGTGTGGCGAAGCGTATTGTGGAACACCGGGCAGAAGAAAAAATTCAAACGACAGCGGCTTTGGCGGATATCATTCGTGGTGCTATCCCGAGGTCGCCAAAAGATAAAATTGACCCAGCAACTAGAAGTTTCCAAGCGTTACGTATTGCTGTAAATGATGAATTGGGTGAGTTGGAACGTGGACTAGATTGCGCACAAGAGATTTTAAAAGACAGTGGACGCTTAGTTGTGGTGTCTTTCCACTCGCTCGAAGATAGTATTGTTAAAGCGTTCATGTATGAAAAATCAGGACGTAACACTGGTAGCGGCTCTCGTCACTTACCAATGGTCATGGAAGAACCAGAAACGCCAGTCTTTAAATTGCTAAGCCGTAAAGCGATTGTGCCTAGTGATAAAGAAGTCGATGAGAATGCGCGTTCTCGCTCTGCTAAATTACGCGCGGCAATGCGCGTTAGAGAGAGTGGAGAATAATGTTTCGTATCTCTGGCATCATGATGATTTTATTTGCGTTTGTATTGGGCGGAATTTTATTTTGGACAAGCCAATCTGTTCAGCGCTCTGAGGAAAAACTTTTAAATATCAAAACTGATATAGCGGCGGAGCGTGATACTGAGCGTGTTTTCTCAACTGAGTGGTCTTACTTGAATAGACCTGAGCGTTTGGAAAAGCTGGCTGATGAGATTTTGACCAAAAATGAAGACACAGAATCGGCTCCTGTCATTATTGATGAAGTGAATGATATTCCTGAGCCGATTATCCCTGCTATTCCACAGATTAAGCCTGCTCGTTATGTTGTTCCAACGGAGCTGGCACCAGCAAGCGGAGGTGTTAATGAGTAAGTTTAGCCGTCGCCGTTTTCAAATTAGCGGACAAAAAGGAACAGCGATTGATATGGCGCGCGGTCGTTTGGTCTTGGTTAGCGCATTTTTTGTTTTCTGTTGTATCATCGTTGTGGCACGTGCTGCAGATGTATCCATTATCCAAGGTGCGCTATCACCAGTGGGTGAGGGGAAGGTTTATTCTGCTTCTTCGGATAAGCAGGCGAAACTCTCAAGAGCAGATATTGTTGACCGTAATGGCGTGTTGTTAGCACGTTCGTTAAAAACGGCTTCTTTATATGTAGACCCTGCATTGGTAAAAGAGCCTAAAAAACTAGCTAAAGATTTGGTAAGTGTTTTTCCTGATTTATCTTACGGTGATGTACTTCAAAAAGTTCAAAGCAAAAAAAGATTTGTTTGGATTAAGCGTAATATTACGCCAGAGGATCATTCAAAAATATTATATCTTGGAAATCCATCATTAGATTTCAAAGAAGAAGAACGTCGCATATATCCGCAAGGATCGTTGACTGCCCATATGGTGGGTGTTTCTGGTGTTGATGGTCAAGGTCTGTCGGGCATTGAAAAGAGCTTTGATAAATTGCTCGATGAAACTGATGAAGAACTTAAATTATCACTAGATGTAAGATTGCAACACATATTAAAGCGTGAAATTTCTGCAACAATGAAAAATTTTAACGCTAAAGGTGCCGCAGGCGTTGTGATGGATGTTGATAGCGGTGAAGTTTTGGCGTCAGTGTCGCTCCCTGATTTTGACCCGCATTTATATGGCGAAGCCAAGGGTAACCAAAAATTTAACCGTGTAAGCTTGGGCGTTTATGAGCTGGGTTCTTCATTCAAGCTTTTCTCAACTGCTGCGTTTTTAGAACATGAAAAAACAAGCATGGGTGAACGCTTTGATGTGAGGCAACCAATTAAGCATGGTCGTTTTAAAATCAGAGATTACCATCCAGAAAAACGTGTTCTTACCCTGCCTGAAGTTTTTATTCATTCGTCCAATATTGGTTCCGCAATGATGGGGCAGCGATTGGGTTCTAAAAAAATACAAGACTTCTATAAAGACTTGGGCTTGATGTCGGCACCTTCATTTGAAATTGGTGAAGTCGGACGTCCAATTGTTCCTGATCCGTGGCGTGACATTAATACGATGACAGCCTCATTTGGTCACGGTATTGCGGTATCGCCATTACAGTTGACCAAAGCAGCGGCTTCAATCGTGAATGGTGGCATCGTTGTTAATCCGACATTGGTTTTAGACTCTAACTCATCTGTTAAGCGTGATGATAAAAATTCAATTCGCGTGGTGTCCGAAAAAACATCGCACCGTATGAAACAGCTTTTACGTCTAGCGGTTACGCAAGGAACAGGTGGTAATGCGGATGTCGAAGGGTATTTAGTAGGCGGTAAAACAGGGACGGCGGAAAAGCCAAGCGCTGGCGGGTATAACCGTAACAAATTAATTTCTTCATTCTTGGGATTCTTCCCAATGAATAAACCAAAATACGCGGTGTTCATCATGGTTGATGAGCCAAAGGGTAATAAGGCGTCCTATGGTTACGCTACTGGTGGTTGGGTTGGTGCACCGACGGTAGGAAAAGTAATTTCTTCAATGGTGTCGTTATTGGGACTGCCAGCAGAAGATGGAGATACGGATATTGAACATAGTTTGGTTCGATATGTGAAGACGAAACAACAAATTCAAAAGGAGCGAAGTTATGCAGATCACTGAGCTTATTAAGACAGATAAAGAAGTTGATATCACAAGTGTGACATCAGATAGCCGTCAGGCAAAAAAGGGGTCGTTATTTGCGGCGTTGCCTGGCAATAAAGCAAAAGGTTCAGACTTTATTGCTGATGCAATTATGCATGGAGCTTCTGCTATCCTTTACGGTGAGGGCGAAGAACTTCCGAAGAATGTTGATAGCAATATCGTCTTTATTCCATCTAAAAATGTTCGCTTAGATTTCGCGCATGTGGTGTCAAAGTTCTATAAGAAACAACCTGAAAACATTGTTGCGGTTACGGGGACGAGCGGCAAAACATCGACTGTTTCTTTCGTGCAACAGCTTTGGAATTTATCAGGTATTGAAAAATGTGCATCACTGGGAACGCTAGGGCTACGTGCGCCTGGTTTAAAACGTTACGCCAGTTTAACGACCCCTGGAACACAAGCTCTTCACGCTGATTTAGCCGACTTGGCGGCGAGTAATATTACGCATTTGGCTATGGAAGCTTCTAGTCATGGTTTGGATCAATATCGTTTAGACGGTGTTACAGTTAGTGCTGCTGCATACACAAATCTTTCTCGTGATCACTTGGATTACCACAGTGATATGGAAGAATATTTTGAGGCAAAGGCTAGACTGTTTTCTGAAGTATTAGAAGACGGAGGCGTCGCCGTTATTAATGCTGATGA
>JAMASZ010000088.1 GCA_023301585.1 Alphaproteobacteria bacterium
CATCGGTAAGCGGAATTTGTTTGTCAGCGTCAATTTCAGCGCGTTCAATTAGTTTATCGAGTGCATCATGATCAAGACGCTTCAGCACCATTACCTGACAACGAGATAAAAGCGCCGCGTTTAATTCAAATGATGGATTTTCTGTCGTAGCTCCGATTAAAATTATTGTACCGTCTTCCATGACTGGTAAAAACGCGTCTTGTTGTGATTTATTGAAACGATGAATCTCATCAACAAACAAAACAGTTCCCTGACCCATTTCACGACGATGACGCGCTGTTTCAAAAATTTTCTTTAAATCGCTCACACCAGAAAAAATTGCTGATATTTGCTCAAAATGATAATCCGTATGGTCTGCTAAAATGCGTGCAATTGTTGTCTTACCACAACCCGGTGTTCCCCAAAAGATAAGCGACGATAAACGTCCCTGATCTAGCATTTTTCGAAGTGTTCCACTTTCTTTACCAATCAAATGATCTTGCCCTGCAATTTCATCAAGGGTCTGAGGACGTAAGCGGTCAGCAAGTGGTCTTTGGTTACCACTAGCACTATCTGCGCCCATGTCTGCCTGTTGAAATAAACTTGTTGTCATGTCTACGAAAATAACGCTCCCATGGGTGAAAAGCGAGTCTTAAATAACTCATATTTAAGCTTGATTCTATACCATCAACTCCCTAATGCTATAAACATGAAATTAACGATCGATGACATCAAAATAAAAAAAAACGGCGACGAGGCATTTCCTTGCTTGACCGCCTATACTGCGCCATTAGCCAGCCAAATGGACGCTTATTGCGACATGATTTTGGTAGGTGATAGCGTATCCATGGTGCTATATGGCTTTAACAGCACTCAAGACGCTGACATGGAAATGATGATACGCCATGGACAAGCAGTTGTAGGCGCTACTAAACGCGCTATAATTATTGTTGATATGCCTTTTGGTTCTTACGAAGAAAGCCCTGAGCTGGCTTTAGAAAATGCCCAACGTATTATGGACGAGACAGCCTGTGATTGCGTTAAATTAGAGGGCGGTGAAGATGTTGCTGACACTATTCAATACCTAGTCCAGAATGACATTCCTGTCGTTGGCCATATTGGTCTACAACCACAATCCGTTAATTCAGTCGAAGGTTATAAGGTCAAAGGGAAAGACGAGAGCGAAGCACAACAACTACACAAGGACGCCAAGGCAATTGAAAAAGCAGGCGCCTTTAGCGTTGTGTTAGAAGCAATCCCCGAAAGCTTAGCCGCAGATATTACGACCCAAATATCAATACCAACGATTGGCATTGGAGCGTCTAACAAATGTGATGGGCAAATTTTAGTAACTGAAGACATGTTAGGTATTACCCTTGGTAAAAAACCTAAATTCGTTAAAGAATATGCTGACCTTGCGAATGATATTGAGGACGCTCTTAAATCTTACGAAAACGATGTCCGCTCTCGCCAATTCCCTAGCAAAGAATTCACCTATAAAGGCAAATAAAAAAGCAGCCTTGAAAGACTGCTTTTTAAAAATTCTTATTTAAGCGGTAGAATTAAGCTGTTGCTTTTTTCTTAGGTGCTTCAGCTTCGATTTCTACGTCAGTATCATCAAATACTGGACCGCTATCTTTGCCTTTTTCGCTCACATCGCGATCAACAAGCTCAATAACAGCCATAGGTGCATTATCACCATAACGGAAACCAGCTTTCATGATACGGATGTAACCACCTTCACGCTCTTTATAACGCTCGCCAAGTGTATCAAATAGTTTTCCTACTTGTTCTTGGTCACGCATACGAGACATCGCTAAACGACGGTTCGCTAAGCCACCTTTTTTACCTAAGGTAATTAACTTCTCCACGAATGGACGAAGTTCTTTAGCCTTTGGTAAAGTCGTTGTGATTTGCTCATGCTTAACAAGTGCTGCTGACATGTTTGCAAACAACGCCTTACGGTGAGGTGATGTTCTATTTAGTTTTCTTTGTTTGATGCCGTGCTTCATGGCTTCTTTCCTTACAACTTATATTAATTACGCACTGAAAGGGTCGTCTAATTTCTTAGCGAGCTCTTCAATATTTTCTGGTGGCCAACCTTCAACTTGCATACCAAGGTGAAGACCCATTGTTGTCATTACTTCTTTAATTTCATTTAATGACTTACGACCAAAGTTTGGTGTACGAAGCATATCGCCTTCTGATTTCTGAACCAAATCACCAATGTAAACGATGTTATCGTTTTTCAGGCAGTTTGCAGAACGAACAGAAAGTTCAAGTTCGTCAACTTTACGAAGAAGATTGCGGTTGAATGGTAATTCATCTGCTTCATCTTTTTCTTCAGCTGCTTCAGGCTCATCAAAGTTGATGAATACTTGAAGTTGATCTTGCAAGATACGTGAAGCAAACGCCACAGCATCTTCAGGTGATACAACACCGTTTGTTTCAATTTGAAGTGTCAATTTATCGTAGTCAGTGATTTGACCAACACGTGTATCTTCAACTTCATAAGAAACCTTACGAACTGGTGAGAACACACTATCAACTGGAATTAGACCAACTGGACATTCTTCAGGGCGGTTTTGAGCTGCTGGGCAGTAACCGTTACCTGTGTTCACTGTCATTTCCATGTTTAATTTAGCACCTTTATCAAGTGTACAAATAATCTGATCTTTATTAACCACCTCAAAGCCATTTGCTTCTTCGATATCACCAGCAGTAATAACACCCTTCTTCTCAACATTGATTGTAAGAATAGAAGCATCTTTAGTAGCATGCTTAAAACCAACCCTCTTAATATTAAGAATAATATCAGTTACATCCTCAACCACACCTGGAAGAGTAGAAAATTCATGCTGAGCTCCAGCAATACGTACAGACGTTACAGCTGCACCCTCAATAGAAGACAACAATACGCGACGTAATGAGTTACCCAAAGTATGACCAAAACCACGTTCAAATGGCTCAGCAATAAATTGCGTATAAGTATCAGTTGCAGTATCTTCGTTCTTAATCAAACGGTTTGGCAATTCGAAACGACTCAAGACCAAAGGATCTTGTGTTTCTTCTACAGTTTCTTGTGTGTTTTTTGACATAATGATAATTAATTAAGCTGGGTTACCCTGCTCCCACTAAAGCAACAAAAAAGTTACTTTCAGGACCTACAGCTAAGCTATTTAGAACTCTAAAATTAACAATTTACAGAGCAAACTAAAAAATGCGGGGAAAAAGCAGATAACGCAAAAAAAAACATTTGACAAACAAAAAAGCGCTTTTCACCTAATAATTTTCCAAAAACTTAAATCTAGCACACCCAAAACCACCTAATTCCACACAAAAAAGCAACCTTAAAACACACATTTCCCAAGTAAAACAACAGACTAAACATTACAATCTCTTCAAATAAAATTCCTTATCCAAAGAACCTCTACCCTTAATCAAGCCTGGTAATAAAGACTGACTCTCCAAAACATACCCCAACTCAAAAAACAACTTACCAGCCGTCTTAGTCAAAGCTATCAATTCATTAACACCATTTAATTTAGCCTGTCTCTGAGCTTCCAAAACCAATTTCTTAGCATAACCCTGCCCTTGATGTGAAGGTTTAACAAACAAACAAGCCACCTCAGCCACCTTAACACCAGCACCCTCATAATAATGCAAAGCCACACAACCCAACACATGCTGATCAACTACCAAAGCAAAATAATCCTCCAGCCTCTCCTCAATCTCTGTATAACTACGAGGCAATAACGCTTGACGAGAAATAACAGGCCCCATAAGAGCCAACAGCTCAACTATCTCACTCCTAGCCAAAGGTCTCACCTCCTCATAAGGATTAGCATACACCATCATCCCCACCCCTTGCGCAGAAAACAACTCTTCCAACAAAGAATGATCCTCCGCCATAGTCAAAAAATGCACACGAGGAACCCTACCCTCTACACACCAACGCTTAGCCTGCATCAACCTAAGCTGATGCTCCTCTTTATTACTCAAAATAGACTGCTCAAGAGACACCGCTCTCTCACCATAAACCTCATCCACACTATCAAACGGGCAAGCCTCATCTATCCAAATTAATTTCTTAAACAGATTCTCGACCTTACACCTATCCTCAATCAAACCCTTTTTCACAATAATCTGCCCACGCTTAATCGCTAATTCCCAATCAGAACGCAACAACTCACCCTCCTCAAGAAATTCAAATGCCACAGAACTCTCAAGCAAAACACTCTTCACCTTAGCCACAACAGCAGCGTCCTCAGAATTCAAGCAAACTACACAACTCACCCCAATACCTATCAATCTATCAACATCCAGCAAAAAACCAGACAACCAAGCCTCTTCCAAGCAAGCTTCTTCCAAAACAAAAAGAAAATTCTCCTTATTAAATTGCTCAACATAGTTCAACACACCACGCAAATCCAAACCTGACAACATATAGACACTTTAAATAAAGGACCCGAAAATAACAACTGATAAATAACAACAACCTATAATTTCACATCTCTAACCCTCATTTTAG
>JAMASZ010000089.1 GCA_023301585.1 Alphaproteobacteria bacterium
CTCTGCTGGGAGATCGAACACGCCACGGCATTGATGTCTCGATCACACAAGGAAGCGATCGGACGGAGGATCCAGCAACTCAAGGACCCAGACAGTCCGTTGGGTCACAGGTTGACCTGGAAAAGGATGCTCAAAACCTTGAAAACCAAAATCAAGGAGAAGGAGTGGGTCACTACGACTAAGGCTCCGAAGGAGGACAAGAAGAAGACTGGTGGTTCCTTCCAGGCTTCAAACAATTCAAGAAGAAGGACCGACAGCAGCCAAGCTGCCGGCGCTCCAGCCAGCCAAGGCGGCGGAGCGACGCGAAGGCAAGGAAACCAGGGCGGAGGAGGCAAACCTCGCAACTCCGGAGGACAAAGTGGTCCTGCACAAGTAGACGGGAAGAACGTCAAAACGCTGTGCCCATTCTGTGTCCTGAATGTCCAGAAACGGACACAATCACACCAGCACACTTACCCGAGGCGCTGCCCTCTCCTCCGCAAGAAGCCTGAGGATTGGCTGCGCCAGAAGGTGAGAGATGCGAACGGCTGCATTGTCTGTTATGCCAGCGGACATGCGGCCAAGGACTGCCCCTGTGCCCCTGAGATTGTCTGTGGGCGCAACGGATGCAAGTCAAGGCATGGAGCGATCTTCCACGACGAGATCGCCAATAAGACAGGAGGGCGACCTCCAGGCCGGCCAAGCAATCAGGCGCAACAGCAGAGGCAGCAGCAGTCCAGGCAGACTGTTCTGCCGCCTGCTCAAGCACCTCAACAGCAGCAGCCCCAACAGGCTCCGCTGCAACAGCCACAGCAACCAATGTTGCCGATGCACTTGGCCTATCAGGCACAAGCACCAGCAGGGTACCCAGGAGGACCCCCCACCATATCGTATCCGCCATCAGTGCCGGGCACGCCCTTTCAGGGGCAGAGGCCAATGCTGATGTGCCCCAGCGACATGATGCCGCCACCGTTACAGTACAAGTAGGCCAGAGATCCCAGAGGAAGTCCAGCCCTAACCGGTCGAGGACAAGAACCTCGCGTCTTTGAGGAGACTATTATCCCGATGGTGCGCTGCTACATGATAGCTGGCGGCCGCCAGACCACGGTCAACGTGATGCTGGATACGGGAAGTAGCCTCACTCTGCTCAGACGTAGAGTAGCCTCGGCCCTGGGACTCTCTGGCCCTGCAAAGAAACTGAGACTAGCAGTGGCAGGCGGAACAGTGTTGAGAGAATCGGAAGAGATGATTGTTACTTTCCAATTAATGAGCTTGAGTCAACGTTATGTGACTCCGCCCATGGATGGGACAACTACTCAAAAGGTTGCCTCTTCGCTGGACCCTGTCAAGCTGGACCCTAAGCAATGTGGACCCGTAGGTTCTTTCGAATTCACCTTTCGCTACCCTCAGAAAGGAAGGATTCCAGTAGACGTGATTCTATCGTCCGGATGGTCAATCGCGCTGCAATTTGGAGAAATCCTGCAGACGCAAGCAGACATCGGACCTAGAGTCATACACACTCGACTTGGCCCAGTGTTGAGCGGTTCTTACTTGGTTGATGTTCATCCTTCCAAAGTGTTCCGCACTCACGTGGCCGGGACGACGGCTGACGCCGACCCCTTCGACCTCACCCAGTTGAAGGACTTCATGAAGCTTGAGCAGCTAGGAGTTGTGGAGACTGATTCCCACTACACCGTCGCCGAGCTTGAGGCAATTAGCGCTTTCGAGAGCTCCCTCACCTATGACCCTGTCTACCAGGAGTATACCGTTGGGTTGCTCTGGAGAAAGGACAGGGATCCTGCGACTCATTTGGACAGCAACGTATCAAGAGCGTTAGCAGTCTGTCGCGCTTTCAAGAGAAAATCGATGAGTGATCCTAATAAAGAGGCGTTGATTAATGCGGCGTATCGTGAGCAGACCGATCTGAAAATGGCGACAATTGTCCCACGTCAGGATTGGGAGCCACAAAGGCCAACTTATACTTTGCCCACTCATCCAGTTTACAAGCAATCAAGCAAGTCTACGCCTATCCGGATCGTGCAGAACGCTTCTTCTGTCTGCGCGACGACCGGCTATTCGCTCAACGACTGCTTGCACATCGGACCTAATCTGTTGCCTGACATTGCGAAGCTCATGCTCAAGTTCAGGCAGTGCGCCTATGTCACCACGCTGGACATCTCTAAGATGTACTGGCGTGTCAGAATAGCCGAAAAGGATCAACCATTCCTGAGATACGTATGGCAGTTTGAGCGGCAGAGCGAGCCTATCATGATGCAGAGTAGCGTCGTCACCTTCGGGGTGAACGACAGCCCGTACAAGAGCATTGCCACCGTTCATACGCACTGTCGTACGTTTCAGGCCGAGTTCCCACTCGGATCCGCCGCTCTCCTTGAGACATTATACATGGACGATGCGAGCGGAATGCACGACGACCGTCAGCAGCTGGCTTGTACAGCCCGCCAGATGTATGACCTGCTGAACTCAGCGTCGATGCCCACTCACAAGTGGAACTGCAATGACCCGAATGTCTTGAACTTAGCTGGCATTCCTGCACCCGCTCGCTCGCTCGATCCTGAGCAGAAGTTTCTGGGCATGCGATGGAATTCGCGTGAGGATACAATTCAGTTCTGCTTCAAAGACATTCTTCATCAGGCAGACGGACGAGCCACCAAGCGATCGCTGATCAGCGAGTTGGCCGCCGTCTACGATCCGTTAGGGATCGTCTCACCTTGGGTATTGAAGGGAAAAGCTCTATTCCAACAGACCTGGAAGGTCAAAGACATGGAATGGGATTCACTTTTACCCGACGACATCGCAAAGGAGTGGGAGGAATGGCGAGAAGAAGCCAAGCGCATGATCACTATTTCTCTCCCTCGCTTATGCGCCGACCCAAAGGAAAACAAATGGCTAGCCGTTTTTTCAGACGCTTCGCTGAAGGGGATGGCAGCCTGCTGTTATGTTGTTGGAGAAACAACATCTCGTTTAGTCTTCGCTAAAACAAAAGCAACGCCCATTCATAGCTCCGATAAGGAAAAGGCAAACCCTTCTTTGTCGATCGCTAGATTGGAGCTGATATCGGCGGTAATTGGAGCCAGGCTCGGTAAATACGTCCAGGACTCGTTTCCGACCGATTATTTTTACAAAGCGCGTTACTTTACCGATAGTCTTATTTCCTACTACAGAATCAGGCGTGGCCACATGCACTATAAAACCTGGGTCTCCAACAGAGTGAAGGAGATCACAGAGACATCAGGAGCTGATAACTTTCGATTCATTCCCGGGGCAATTAACCCGAGTGATTTGGGATCGAGAGGATGCTCTATGGAAGAACTCAAAGCTAATCTGCTTTGGTTCAACGGCCCAAAGTTCATACTTGAGCCGGAAGATCAGTGGCCCGTCAAACGCGCGTTGAGTAGACAGGAAGCTCTAGATCTTATGGGCGACCAATTTAGTCAGGCGGAAGTGGACGAGGAGACGTCTGCGCCCGCTCCCCCTGGCATCGCTGCAGCCAATGCTGCGCGAGCTCAACAGCAAACCTCTTTGTCCTGGCATAGCCGATTCAGCGATCATTACAGCACTTGGGGACGGTTAATTAGAGCTACTGCGTATCTATTCCGCCTCGTTTATCATTGCCTAAAGAGATCTCTGACTGGGCGAAAATTGACCAGGTTGTTTTCGAACTGGGAGCGAGCGATCGACGAGCCGCTCCTAGTCAGCCAAAGAAGGTCTGAGTTGTCTCAATTTGAGACGCAACGGCTGCAATCCTGCTCCTTTCTGACCATTAAGGAATTGAAAAGAGCAGAGTTTTACTGGATCAGGCGCTTGCAATTTGAATCCTACCCGGATGTATTCGCCGATCCTGAAAATGCAAGCAAATATTATCGCCTCAGAGGTCTGATCCCCTTTTTCGATGAGAACGGACTCTTGAGAGCGAATACACGATTGAGACAGAGCGCAACTATGCCTGCCTCATCAATCCAGCCGGTTATTCTTCCCAAGCATAGTCGCTTAGTCGAGTTGCTGGTTAGGGATTTACACGAGAAGGAAGGACATTTGGCCAAGCAGTCAACTTTCCACCTACTCAGGAGACGTTATTTGCTCCAGGGAGGCAAGCACGAGCTGAATCGTATTCTCTACAAGTGCCCTAATAAGGCGTGCAATCCCCCTCGAATGATGCAGCAGCAATGGGCACCTCTCCCTCAATCGCGAGTGGACAATTTCACCCCTTATGACATCGTCATGGTGGACTTTGCTGGACCTTTTGATGTTGTAATTAAATGGAAAGAAGGCGCGGACTGGAAATCGCAAACACGAAAAGGTTACGCCTGCCTCTTTACCTGTTTCTATTCTCGCGCCGTCGCCATTGAATTAACTGAAGACTTGACAACTCAGAGCTTCATCAATGCGTTTATTCGGGCGTGTGCCAGAAATGGCCGGCCTAGAATTGTCTATAGCGACAATGCGACAACGCTGAGAGCCGCTGATAAATATCTGCGGCATCTCTTCGCTCGACTCAACTGGCGGGAAGTTGGCGCTGCCGCAGCCCAACGAGGAATCGAATGGCGATTCGGCATCCAACTTTCCCCGCACAGTCAAGGAGCGTGCGAGAGAATGATCAAGTCATTAAAATTGACGATCAAGCGCAACTTTTCTCTGCAAAAGATGACGCCTATGCAGTTGCAGACTGCTTTCTGCGATTGCGAAGCATGGATTAATGATAGACCGATTGCCCCGCCCCAAAGCGCGATCGATTCGGAGCTAGTAATTACTCCTTCCCTCCTCACAAGAGGCCGGCTATTGACGCAAGTTCCGCAAGACCCGAGCCATCTAGATGAGGAAGGCATCTCTCTTATCACACGCATGATGGTCCATCGCAGGTTGCTTCAGAATAAGCTGTGGCGTGCCTGGCAGAATGAGTACTTGCTGCAATTTCAAGTTACTCGTCTGCTGGCCTCGAAAAACATGCCCAGACTTGAAGTCGGACAGGTTGTCCTGTTACGAGACAAAAACCTGCGCTTGGGCACATGGAAATTGGTAAGAGTGATGGAACTATGCAAAGGAACAGATGGTCTCGTGAGACGAGTCATCTTGAAAACCTCCACAGGAACGCTCAATCGTCATGTCAACGATTTAGCTTTCATGGAAGGCATGCTCCCAACAACTGCACTGACCGACGGGCAGAATGATCCGAACGGCAGTCAGCGGAGCGAAACCCCCATTGAGAGGACTGACCGCACCCCAGCCGGCGGCGACACTTCCTCAAACGGCCCGCCGCCGAGCGGTGGCCCGATGACGAGAAGTAGAGCTAGAGCCGCCAACCGGAGGTAGCGGCGAAAAACAAATGCAGCCAGTGACACGCTGGGACGCAGAAAACGCCCCTTCGTTCTCACGTACTTTAGTACACTGTAATTTGATAGGTTGCGGTAGAAAATAGAGAGCGCGGCTTAGCTTGGTCGGGAGCAAATGAGAGAGGAACGGTCGGGAGCGAACACTAATTCGCCCCTTTCTCGCCTTTTCATTCGCTCATCGGAACCCCGATTGATTGCACGTCGCTCTACTCAGCCCTGTTTGAATTGGAAAGCCCCATTCTGACAAAAATCACCGAATTGACTCTGGGTAACTAACTGTGACTTTCCTTCCCCCTCTCCTTTTTCCCTATGGCTAGCCTTTCTGTTACAGCCATGTGGCGTCTATCCATCCCCTTCATCCTCCTCGCCTTTGGCTTCGGCCATGCGACTGAGGAGAGCGGAGACAACGAGTGGAGGACGTCCACCTTCTTGTGGCGAGGCACGATGCACCAACAGAGAGACAGGGCCCACCTGGGCACCAAGCTTTCCCTCGACACGTCCATTCGCAGCTACCACAAGTTGAGGAAAGCGTTTCTCCACGCCGAGGAACAGTCGAAGAAGGAGGTGGAGAAGAGAAGGAAGGCTCACCGCAGTTCCGAGATCAACGCTCTGGGTGGCGTCTACACCTACGAGCAGCTCAACAACATTTTGCGCGCCTCATTGGCCAGAGTGTACGACAGAGTCTCCTTTGTCTGCCACGTCACCAACTGCAGGACGCCGATTGACCCTATCGACCCGCCGTACGACACCGCCACCGTGGAGCAGAACCACATCAAGCTCTCCGGAGGCACCGCATCCGCCTTTCCCACCAGGGAAAAGAGACAACTTTTCGGAGCAGTCCTCGGAGGAGTCGCCCTAGGACTCTCGATTTACAATCAAGTCGAGATCACCCAACTGCAAGAGGATGTCTTTACTCTGCAGAAGAACCAGGATAAGATCTTCGCAGTCCTTGAGGATCACCAGGCAGCGATAGAGCGCAACCGGGAGACGCTGATCAAACTGGTAAACTTCATCCACGACCAAGGAGAGTGGATGCGAGCTACCGCCAACAGGATGTCCCTGGATGAATTCTTCGCTCTGTTTAACGCCTTCGTCACCGAACAGACCGATTGGCTTGATCAGCTCGAACGTGTGCTTTTCGATAAGAAACCCTCTCCGCGGTTCTTTCATCAACGCATAATCAACGAGGCCATTCACAAGCTTGGAGAAGCTGCCGAAAAGAAGGATCTAGAGTTGGCCTACACGCACTTTAATGAAATTCTCGATTCACCGCTCTCCTTTATTGTCAAGGACAGCCTGATTTATATTATGGTGCATATCCCGCTCGTGGATAAGAAATCATACTCGCTGTATTCTCTGATCGACGCTCCAGTCCGAGTGCCCACCGGACAGACGGCCCGTCTCACGGAGAGACGCAGGATGCTTGCCACCGACCGAGGAAATTCGGAGTTCATCACCATGACCGAGGAGGAGTTCAGCCAATGCGAGCTCTACCAAGGTCGCTACTGCTGCATGCTCGGAGTCACCTCCAAGACCGCCGACAGCAGCTGCGTTGGCGCGATCTTTATGCATTCTACGATGGCTCCTCACATTTGCGACTTCCATTTCACAACGGAGAGCAGTGAGAGTGTCACTCAGGTGGCCGCTGATGCGGTTATTGTCACTGCATCAAGTTACAAGTCCACTGTGGTGACTCGTCTCAACTGCTTCTCAACTGCCGGCCGCTCCACATCGGAGGAGTCAGTCGTGCGTGGCGCGGCTCGCGTTAGAGTCCCGGCTGGCTGTGTTCTCAGCACGGAGAACTTCGCTTTCCGCCCCGCAGTCTACTCGGGACTTCACGAGGACTTCGCGGTGCGGCCACTGTACGAACCGGCCCTGCTTGACGTGCTCCAGAGCACGTCGCTGCAGGCACAGCTGCCGACACTCAATGTGACCGAGGAAGACCTGCCGCCGCTCCCAGAGCTGCCGCATTTGGACCACATTACCCGGCACGTCGGCTTGCTGCAGTCAGCCGTAGTTATTGTGGGTGCACTGCTGTTCTGCCTGTTTGTTCTAGTCGTGCTCATTTACATTTGTAAGAAACGCCGCGCGAATTCGCGTAGGAAAAAGGAGAAGAGAAGCTATCTCTCCTACCGTGACCTTTTGGCCAAAGAGGCCCCAATCGAAGTGTGATGGAAGATTTCGTGAAATGATGATTATAAACTGAGTGAAAGAAGAGATAATTGAGACAATTAGGTCAGGAGTGTCGATTCCGCTACGTTTGCGTAAACGGCCGCCGTTCCTCCGCCCTCTTGTACGCTTACGCATCCAAGAGAAGAGAAGAGGAAGGGCGTGATAATGAGTCTTGCCCCGGCAGCAGACGCGTTTCTCAACGGACGAAGACGCGGCTTCCCTCTAGCGGAGGGAAGGGTTACCGCCGCCGTTGAAGACAACAAAGTTTGAAGACAGCGGCAATTGATCGAGCATAAAGCCGATGCATTGATCGCTGACCTGTTCATATTCGCGCCCCTCTCGACTGCTCGATTTGTACTCGCACCTTCCGTTCGCTCCAATAAACAGTTCAACTTTACCATCATAGAGAGAAGGTACTTGCGCTCATTCCGTCGCATTAACGACAGTT
>JAMASZ010000090.1 GCA_023301585.1 Alphaproteobacteria bacterium
CTTCATGATGACATACTTAAAAACGCCCCTGAACAGCTAGAAGGCTTCTTCGCTGTTCCAAAAGTGGTTGAATAGGATTTAGACAATGACAAACTTAACACAGCAAACACTTGCAGATGCCCTTAAAGGTCTTGAAAAAGGCGACTTTACTTCTGTAGAGCTTACTCAAGCGCATATTGATGCGATGGCGTTAACAAAAGAGCTGAACGCCTTCATTACTGAAACGCCTGAGATTGCCCTTAAACAAGCCGCAGAAAGCGATAAACGTCGTGCGTCTGGTACAGTTGGTTTACTTGAAGGTATTCCGATTGCTATTAAAGATTTGTTTTGTACAAAAAACGTACAGACAACGGCAGCCAGCCATATTTTAGAAGGCTTTGTTCCAGAATATGAATCAACCGTAACATCTAACCTATGGGCTGATGGCGCAGTTATGCTCGGTAAAGTGAACTTAGACCAGTTTGCAATGGGGTCTGCTAATACAACAAGTCACTTTGGCAATGTCGTAAACCCATGGAAAAAGAATGATGGTTCTAATGACCAATTAGTACCTGGCGGCTCTTCAGGTGGTTCGGCAGCTTCAGTGGCTGCACATACATCAATGGCAGCAACAGGAACAGATACTGGTGGTTCAATCCGTCAGCCAGCTGCTTTCTGTGGTATTACTGGAATTAAGCCAACTTACGGACGCTGTTCTCGTTGGGGCGTTGTGGCTTTTGCTTCTTCCCTTGACCAAGCTGGCGCATTTGCCCGTAACGTAGAAGATTCCGCATTACTGCTAGAATCTATGTCAGGGTTCGATGCTAAGGACAGCACAAGCGCTGATTTAGCTGTTCCTAATTTTGCTGGCGCATTAACAGGTGACATTAAGGGCTTAAAAGTTGGTATCCCTAAAGAATACCGCGTTGATGGAATGCCAGAAGAAATAGAGAAGCTTTGGCAACAAGGCATTGAATGGCTAAAAGACGCTGGCGCAGAAATCGTTGACGTTTCCCTGCCTCATACTAAATACGCCCTTCCAACATATTACATCATTGCCCCAGCTGAATGCTCATCAAACTTAGCGCGCTATGATGGTGTACGTTACGGACTTCGCGTTGAAGGTGAAGATTTAACTGATTCTTACGAGAAGACACGCGCTGAAGGTTTTGGCGATGAAGTGAAGCGCCGTATCATGATTGGTACATACGCCCTATCCTCTGGTTACTATGATGCCTACTACATTAAGGCTCAAAAGGTTCGTCGCTTGATTTCTAATGATTTCACAGACGCTTATAAAAAATGTGACGTATTATTGACGCCAACTGCCCCTAGCTCGGCTTTTGTTATTGGTGAAAACGATGACGATCCAATCAAAATGTACTTAAATGACGTTTTCACAGTCCCTTGTTCACTCGCTGGATTACCTGGAATGTCAGTCCCAGCAGGACTAGACAGCAAAGGTCTACCATTAGGGTTACAGATTATCGGACGTCCTTGGGACGAAGAAACAGTACTTCGCGTCGGTGGAGTTATTGAAAATGCTGCTAAATTCCCTTTTTTGTAAGATTTTAATAGATTGTAAATAAAAACACTATTACAATGTAGGAATGAAATATGTTCTATATTTTTTATCGCTCATACTACTTCAAGTAACTTTCGTTGATTTTGCTTATGCGCAAGATAAACCAGTTACAAAGTCCATCGCGCGTGCTTATTACAAAAACTGTATGCAGACGCCTATCGACGATATTGTAAAGAAAGATAAAAAAGACTTTTGTGGCTGTACCGCCAACAAACTAATGGAACGCTTTACACTTCAGGATATTAGTGACATGTACGTTGATGGAGTGACCACCCAAGAAGGCATCCATTCTGTCCTAATTAAAATTTATGCCCCTTGCATTACCCCATCAGCCACCAAGCATTTATATACAAGATGCTTAAAAAACCCAAGATTAAGCGAATATAACGCTGATAAAGAAATCCTGTGTAGCTGTTCAACTAAAAAAGTGACGACTTATATTGACGAAAATCATGAAGAATTATTTACTAGAATTCTAAAGAGAGACCCAGACATAACAGAACCCATGGACGTTCTTGATTATGACCCAACTTTCAATGCCTTCGTCTTAGATCAAATACTCGCCTGTAATGAAGAGAATTTGGAAGAATTAAAGAAAACCTATTATTAGAAAAAGCTTATTAAAAGCATTTAGCCATATAGACAATTTCTGCGAGTTTCATTAAGGTATTCTGATATTTTAAACTATCAGGACAAAGCAATGGCTGAAGCAACTCAACATAAATTGGTTAAAGGCGAAACAGGCGATTGGGAAATCGTTATTGGCATGGAAATACATGCTCAAGTTATCGCTAACTCTAAACTGTTTTCAGGATCGGCAACTGAGTTCGGCGCAGAACCAAACAGCCAAGTTTCTATGGTTGATGCGGCGATGCCTGGTATGCTCCCAGTCCTTAATGAAAAATGTGTCGAACAAGCCGTACGTACAGGTTTTGGTTTAAATGCAGAAATCATGCGCACTTCTGTTTTTGCTCGTAAAAACTACTTTTACCCTGATTTGCCACAAGGCTACCAAATATCACAGTTTGAAGACCCAATTATCGGTAAGGGCGCTATTGAAATCGACTTACCTGATGGCACCACTAAAGAAATCGGCATCACGCGCCTACACCTTGAGCAAGATGCGGGTAAATCCGTGCATGACCAACACCCTAAAAAGTCTTTCGTTGATTTGAACCGCTCTGGCTGTGCCTTGATGGAAATCGTGTCTGAACCTGACATTCGAGGTCCTGAAGAAGCAGTAGCTTACCTTTCAAAAATCCGTATGATTTTGCGCTACCTAGAAACATGTAACGGGAACATGGATGAAGGTTCTATGCGTGCCGATGTGAATATCTCTGTGCGTAAGCCTGGGGATGAACTAGGGACACGTGCAGAAATCAAAAATGTGAACTCCCTTAAAGCTGTTCAACAAGCTATCGATTTTGAAGTTGAACGCCAGATTGAACACATCGAAGCTGGTAACGAAGTCGTTCAGGAAACACGCCTTTGGGATACGGTAAAGATGGAAACACGTTCTATGCGCTCAAAAGAAGAAGCGCACGACTACCGCTATTTCCCTGACCCTGATTTACTTCCTTTGGTGCTAGAAGAAGACTTTATTGCTGAAATTGAAAAGACAATCCCTGAACTTCCAGACCAAAAGAAACACCGCTTTATGGGTGAGTATGGATTAAATCTTTACGATGCTAGTATCTTAATCTCTGAGCGCCCTCGCGCCGATTATTATGAGGCTGTTGCCAATGATAACGACGCTAAATTAGCAGCTAACTGGGTGATCAATGAACTTTTAGGTGCATTGAACAAGGACGAGAAAACGTTATCTGAGTCCCCTATTTCCGCTAAAAGCCTTGGTGGCTTGATTGCTCTTATCAGCGACAACACAATCTCTGGTAAAATCGCCAAGGACGTCTTCGCTGAGATGTACGCCTCTGGTAAAGAAGCAAGCGCAATCGTAGAAGAAAAAGGCTTAAAACAAGTCACCGATACAGGCGCTATCGAAGCCATCGTTGACGAAGTTATCGCCGAAAACCCTGAAAATTTGGAAAAGTATCGCGGCGGTAAAGACAAGTTATTCGGCTTCTTCGTAGGACAAGTAATGAAAAAATCACAAGGCAAAGCCAACCCAGCTATCGTGAATGAGCTACTAAAGAAAAAACTGTAAAACTTCAGCCGTAAACTTGATTAGCACGGCCTTCAAACGCATCGGTCATGCGCTTAACTACTTCGTTAAAAAACAACGTGGCTAGGCTTTGTAAGGCTTTATTGCGGAATTCAAACTCGACCTCAAAGTCAATAATGCAACCGCCATCTTCTTTATCGGTAAAAACCCATTTGTTCTTAAGGTTCTGTAACGGTCCCTTTAAATACTCGATATATATTAGATTATCTTCCAGCACTACACGCGATGAAAACTTTTCACGGAGTAATTTATAGCCCACGATTAAATCAGCATAAAAGACTTCTCCACCCTCTTCACGTTTATTGATACGGCTTTTGATACACCACGGTAGGAATTCATCATATTTATCAACGGCAGCAACCAGAGCGAACATTTGCTCTGCACTATAGGGCAGTTGTTTTTGTTCGACATGGGTTAACATTGAAAATGTCCGTTATTTACGCTTCGGTGATTTACGCTTTTTATGCTTACGGTCAGGCAGAGCATTGCCCCACGCCATTTCATCTGCCAGATAATTCGGCATGACGTTGTTGTATTGCATGATCAAGTTTTTAAGCGCGTTATCCACTTCCTTCAAAGACTGACAATGCATAAAGTTTGCAGCGTGAAGCCCTGATTTGAACAAACAAGTATCAATGCCGAACGCATTAGCGCCTAAAACATCATGTGCCATCGTATCGCCAAACATGACAGTATGTGATGGATAAATCTCTTTTGCTTGCAACAATTCAACACAGTGACGATAGATATATTCATGTGGTTTACCAATATAATGGACAATCCCCCCTGAATCTTCATAACGACGCGCAAGTAACCCAGGTCCCATCAAGAAGTTTGTACCGATTAAACCACGGCTATCTTGATTTAAACAAATAGCTTTTAAGCGTTTTTTAATAGCAACCTTAATAACGTCTTCATAAGATTCGAGTGTTTTACGAGGGTAATTCATGCCCATCAGAAGTACAAAATCAGCCTGCTCAATGTCCTCGACAGCCTCAACTCCTGTGCCATCAAGCACAGAATAATCACCATCATGCGTGATTAAATACGCCTTATTACCAATATCTTCAAAAAAGTCCTTATCTTGGTCTTTTAATCTTTGCTGAACTAAATCAAGTGGAGTCACAATGTCTTGGTACAGACTTGGACCAATCTTCATCTTTTTAAGCTGTTCTTTCTTCTGTAACGCCGTTTTACGGTCATTCGTCAGAATAATAATATGCTTATGACGCTCTTTTAAGGATTTAAGACACTCAACAGCTTCTGGAAACGCGTCTTCACCATCATGAAGCACGCCCCAATCATCAATGATGCAGCCCATATAGCTATCTGAGATATCAGAAAGTCCGACGCAAAACTTGGTCTTTGGCATGAATGAAAAGCCTTAAAAAATTGATACTTAAAAATCATGCTCTTTAAAGCACAATCTATATAATTAGGCTAGCATTATGCCTTTATTAGTCACATCAATCAATCATCTTTGTTTTATAATTTTAAGGATCTAAAGCACAGGATGCCCAGACAAACGACACAATACCTTGTAAAGCCTACCTAGGTTGCTGTTTAAGATAAGCGACGGGAATAAATCGCCCTTATTTTTGTTGTCTGATTCTTCATATAATTCTTCATATAATGTTTCAAATTGCTCAATGAAACGAGACACATAACCTCTGAAATCTGGATTTGATTTGAAAACTTTATATGTTTTTGCACTTAAAACCTTGTCTTCATTAGACAATAAATACTGCGTGAACGCTTCCCTATCACCATTTTGGTATAATTCCCAAATTGATTCTCTCACCTGCCCATCGACAGAGCGCGCCAAATCAACCGTCAGGGCGTGCAGTCCATCAATTGAATATTGTGAAAGTGACGGCGTTGCAGTCGGTTTAGACACATCAGAGGAAAATGACGAGAACTTATTATTCTCTCTAAAATCAGGACGTACAGGTGTTGAGCGTAGCTCATCACGAAAAGACGCTTCAAACCTGTCATCACCCTGGTGAGAGCGGTGATCATTGACCGTCTTTATCGTTTCGATCATGTTATTCGACTGTTGCGAAAATGATCCGGAAGCCTGCTGAATAACACGCGATGCCTTTAACGCCATTTCAGCCATGCGCTCTGCTTCACTCGTCAGTTCTTTATTACTGTTTTGAACATCTACATGCAATTCCTGCGAGACAGTTTGGATGTTTCTAATGTCTGTTGCAACCACCTCAATTTGGTCTGAAAGCTCTTTGGCTGACATATAGCTTTCTTTGATTCCTTCATGCATTTCATTGTTTACATGGTTTGCGCGGTCTTCAATTTCTTCAATAACCTCCAAAAAACGCGCTGAACGCTCCTCTAATAACTTAGAAAGATTATCAACCGATACAGCTGTTTGGTCGGAAAACTCCAAAAATAGACGCACATCTTCTTTTAAACGCTCTCGCGCCTCAGGAATAGTTTGCGCCATCGCCTTCGAATAAGCTGACAATTCAGCAGCTCTCGCGCTAAACAACTCAATATCCTTATGGAACAAGTACAATGTTTCGCGAGATGGAAAATCTAAAGGGTCCATAAAACCTTCATACATCATAGGCTCTGGCGCTTTTGTGTTATCACGACGACGACTTTGACGTCCAAGAAGCCCTAACGCTAGCCACAAAAGGTAGACAGGCGCGAACAGCCCTGCAATGTAAACGCCTAGAATATGTGGTGGCAGCGATAAAGCGCTCCCTAACTCGGCGTAAGACTTAGCATAATAGCCAATCGCCGCCCCAAACCAAATAGAACTTAGACCAATAGCAATTAACATT
>JAMASZ010000091.1 GCA_023301585.1 Alphaproteobacteria bacterium
GAAATTATATTTTAAACACTCTTTAGGAAGGAAGTCCTACTATGAAAAACCTTACACACTCTAAATATATTTTTATGGCTGCATGTGCTGTCATGATTTTATCATTCCCAACAAAAGCAAGCGCGCAGACAGCTAATATGACTGCGGACGTTACAGTATTAAACACATTAACAATTAATCCGACTGCACAGCTTAACTTTGGCGTTGTTGCTGCAGCTCCAGATCCAGCATTACAAGCAACAATGGCTGTTGGAACAGACGGTACATATGTCACGACGCCAGCAGGTGTTGCATTAATTGAAGCTGTTGATGATACAGCTGTTTCAGCTGCACAAATCGAAGTTTCTGATGGTGCTAACGGCGCAACTATCAATGTTAACATCAATAACGTTGTAGACCCAATTTTTGGCGCTGAATTCTTTGCTCTAGACAGCTTTTTATCAAGCTATAACGGTGGTGCTGATGTTGCTCAAGTAATTAACACACCATTTGCTGTGACATTTGACTCAGCATTCGGTGGTGGTACAAACACATTAGACCTTGGTGCTACTATCTCAACTACTGTTGCTGGTGCAGCATACGGTGATGGTGCGTACGCAGGTACATATGATGTAGTATTTTCATACTAATATAGAAATTCATATTAAAAGCCCTACTATATTAGTGGGGCTTTTTTTATGCTCAATCTGTTTTTTAAACTTCATCTATGCTAAAATCTTATCATATTAAAAAATTAAAGAGAAAATTATGAAAAAAGTTCTTTGCCTATTCTTATCCCTTCTATTTGTTATACCTCTATCTTCAGCTGAAGCTAGAATAGACATAGTTCCTCAAAAAATTATTGTGGAAAGTAGAGAACGTGGTGGAGAGGTTACTATACTAAACTTATCAAATGAAGAAAGTTCATACCGTATTACACTTAAGAACCTTCAACAAAATATTGATGGCATATATACGGACATTAAACAGCCTCTAAATTCTCAATTTGATCCGGAAAAGATAGTAAGATTTTCTCCTAAACAATTTACTCTACCACCACGTGGAAAACAAAAAATTAGAATTACACTTCGTAAACCTTCTGATTTAGAACAAGGCGAGTACCGTTTCCATTTACAAGCATTACAGCATCGCCGTCCTCAAGATTTAAAACTTGAAGAAAACTCAAAAGCTGTTGTTCTCAAAATGAATACGGGTATATCAATACCAGTAATAGTGAGGCATGGAATAACATCATCAGGCGCACAACTAGGGCAGCCAAGCTTTATTTCAGCCAACCAAACAAAATCTGAAAAACCTGAGTTACACATGTCTATTTCAAGAGAAGGAAATGCTAGTACAGTTGGATTATTGCAAGTTCTATGGCAACCGACAGGCGAAAACGCAAGGCGTATTGGTAGAATTACAAACCTAAACATTTTTACAGAAATCGATAAACGCAATATTAAACTGCCCTTATCTGAGATGCCAGTAGGATCGGGAAAAATATATATCCGTTTCGTTGGTGAAGATGGCAGCATTTTCGATGAAATCTCCTTAGATCTATAAATAATGACTTATCTAAAATTAACTTTTATCGCTTTATTACTAATCTTGGTTCCATCTTTTGGGCGGGCACAAACGATTACGCAAAATCAACCTCTTACCTTTGGTAAAGTAGCCCTGACAGATAATTCAATACCACGTGTAGTAACTCTCGTCGCTGGCGGCACCTATACAGCTGACCCAGAATATGTTTTTTTTAACGACCCACAATTAGGGAATTTTACAGTAGACGGTTACCCCCCCGCTACCCCTTTAACTGTCAGCATATCAACAACGACACTCACACCAATGATGGGTGGTGGCGCCAACTTTGCCGTTGCCAGCACATTCACAGATCCCGGTGTTGTAGTAACTGACGGAACAGGATCCGTAACATTTGACGTAGGCGCCATAATGTCCAGTGACGGTTCTGGTAGCACACATGTTGACGACCTTTACGAAGGAACATACACAATTATGGTTAGCCCATAATTTACCCCTACAAAAAAGCATAACTCCTTAACATCGTTTGACATTTAACCCAAATCAGCCGTATTTTGGTAATGGTACTTTTTGTGTTCTACAAAATGTAATCTTTAGGTTATGCAATATGCTCATTAATAAAACCTCTTTTTCTCCCGAAAAACGAGGTCAGAGAATAAAAATCGGGTTGATATCTTTTCTATGTTTAGTGTCACTAAACATAACAGCTTGCGACATTCTCGATTCAAACAGAGCAAAATCAAAAGACCTTAAACCTCCTCCTTTTAATAAGAACAGCCAACATCGCAATATATCAATTGATAAAGCCCGTGAAATTTCTAAATCAGCCCCTAGAAAGCAACCAATCACTGTGAAAGCGGATCAAGGTTTATCAGGTAGTGATTTAGCGAGCCCAAGAGACTTAAACACAAACAATCTTTTCGCTTATGGTACCAAAGATAACAATGAACGATTTGTACGCTTGGAAACAACAGTACAGGGTCTAGCGAACGACTTTAAACAATTAAAACCCGCCATTAGTCGCTTAGTATCCATTGAAAAAGATTTGGATGCCTTAACGTTCCAATTAGAAAAATTACTGAGGCAAGAACAAGTACCTATGGTTGTTGAAACAGCACCAATGATGAAGATGGACGCTCTTAACAATAAATCTTCTAATACCGTTAAACCTAAGAGCGCTGCTACTAAAAAATCATCATACAAACCTGCTAAATCTTACATCAAAGCTGGTGACTTTATTCACACGATGCGCGTTGCAGACCATAAAGGGAAAGCCCGTGTTGTTTTCGAAACAACAGAAAAACTAGATTATAATGTATCCATTGATAACGATGAGCGCCTTGTAACAATCAGCTTCCCTAAAGGTAATTTAGGTTCAGACCCAAACAGCCTTAGACGCTTTAGCTCACTGTTCAAAAACATTACTCAAGTCAAAGAAAGTAGTGGCAGTATTATCGTATTTGAGCTTGCAAAAGACACCAAGATATTAGGTCAAGAACGCCTGAAGCCTGGCAAGAATAGCTCTCGCCATCGCTTCTACATAGACTTCCAAAAATAAACTTAAGAGTGGTCTTCCGCCTCTATGAATACGCGCTTAACGTAGCTGAATTTGGCTTTAATAGAGCGGTCAATATCATGGATAATCTTCTCTAATTGACCAACTTCCAGCTCATCAGAAAATTCTAAACTTATATTGACCAAAATAAATTCTGGTCCCATATGAAGGGTTAAAACTTCGTTTAGCTTTTCTACACCTGCCTGATCAGCAACAATAGCTTCAATACCAAGAACTGTCTTAGCATCGGCACTCTCACCAATAAGGAGCCCCTTGGTCTCAATAGCCAACCAAATCGCTGTACCCCCTAGGATAAAACCAATTATAACAGAAGCCACACCATCGAGCCATAATAGCCCTGTCGCTTGACTTAAATAGATACCTACAAAAGCAACAACCAAGCCAAGCATAGCCGCAGAATCCTCAAATAGAACCACAAATAATGTTGGATCTTTTCCTTTTTTAACAGCATCCAGTGTGCTTAATTTACCACGTGCCTTATTAAACTCTACAACAGCAAAATATAAAGCCCCCCCTTCAAAAACCATTGCTAAAGAAAGTACAATATAGTTAATCATTGGGCTTTTCATTTCTGATGGATGAAGAATATGATGAACACCTTCATAAATAGAAATACCAGAACCAACCGCAAAAATTAGAATAGCAACAACAAAGCTCCAGAAATAAATTTCCTTACCATGTCCAAATGGAAACTTTTTATCTGCGGGTTTTTTAGCCTGCTTTAATCCATACAATAACAACACCTGATTACCTGTATCGACAAGCGAGTGAACACCTTCCGATAACATCGCCGAACTACCTGTTACAGCAGCTGCGAAAAACTTTGTAATTGCGATTAAACCATTACCGATTAATGCGGCAATAATAACTTTTTTTGAACCTGCGGCCATTTTTTACTCCATTTATTTAAGTATTTGGTAAATCTATTTCTGCGCCACGCACAATAAATTCAGGGTTTAAGAACTTAGGGTCAGCACCGCCATATGTAACGTCTTTTCCATCCATATCAGTCAACGAACCACCAGCCCCATTAATTATTGCGTGCCCTGCGGCAGTATCCCATTCGCACGTCTTACCAAAGCGAGGATACATATCCGCTTTGCCTTCGGCAACTACGCAAATTTTAAGCGAGCTGCCACGTTGAATTTGTTTCTTTACCATGTAATGGGATAAGAAAGAATCTAATCGGTCACCCTTGCCGTGTGACTTACTTGAAACAATTGTAAGCCCTTTGTCAGGTGGTGTACGCACTTCAATTTTTTTATCGCTGCCACGCTCCACTGTCCAGCGAATTGCTGTTTTCAAACCATGTGCGGCATATAAGTCACCGTGCACCGGCGCATAGACAACACCCAAAACAGGTTCATGGTTTTTAATTAGTGCTATATTGACCGTGTAATCGCCACTGCCTGACACAAATTCTTTTGTGCCGTCCAACGGATCTACTAGCCAAAAATATTCATGCCCCGTTAAATCAGGTCTATATCCCTCGGCAACCGCCTCTTCACCAACAACCAATATATCTGGTGCAATAGTTTTTAACGCTTTAGTTATAATAGCTTCAGCCGCTGTATCAGCTTGTGTTAATGGTGAACCGTCAGCTTTAATATCTGCACCTTGGTACCCACTTTCATCAAAGTAATCTAATGTTAAATCCCCTGCCTCAATCGCGATACGACGGATTTGATTACAAAGAGCGGGTAAGTGTTCAAAAATTTTAGGCGCGGACAATTGAAAATTCCTTTTCATTATTTTTAGAAGCTGTGTCTAAAGCTACGTTCGCTTCTATATAACGGATAATCTGCTCAACGCAACTATCGATATCATTACTTTCAGTATCAACTACCAAATCAGGATTTTTGGGAGCCTCATAAGGAGAGTCAATTCCAGTAAATTCTTTAATTTCACCTCCGCGCGCCTTTTTATAAAGCCCTTTAGGATCGCGGCTTTCACAGGTTTCTAGATTTGCTTTAATGTGAATTTCGTGAAAACAATGTGGTGCAGCACGGCGCGCCTTCTCTCTATCTTCCTGATAAGGAGAAATAAAGGCAGACAAAATAATAACACCAGAATTAGCTTGTAAGGCTGCAACTTCACCAATACGACGAATATTTTCTGCGCGGTCTTCAGGGGAAAACCCCAAATCAGAATTCAAGCCATAGCGCACATTATCACCATCTAAAACATAAGCATTCATACCTCGGTCAAAAATTTCTTTTTCAACAGCCACCGCAAGCGTTGATTTCCCAGAGCCCGATAATCCAGTTAACCAAAACACACCACCTTGATGACCAAAACGTTCTGCACGCATATTTGGTGTTACAGAATGGCGTACTTTATGAATATTTTTAGATTTTGGATTAGAATTTTGTCGTTGATCAGGATAACCATCCATATTGATATGCCCACCACCAGCAACATCATGCCCATCGTATAAAACAACACGCCCTAACTTGCTATTTTCAGTGTATGGGTCAATCGGCAATACATCTCTTGAACGTAAAGTAATTTCTGCGACTGCGTTTTTTTCAACACTTGGAGCACTATTACTATTATCTAAAGTTTGGGTATCAACAACGTTATTAATAGATTGGACACTAACCATTGTTTCAGTTGTGCCAAAACGAACTTTATACGTATCTCCTACACGCAGTTCCTTTTCAGAGAACCAAAAGATATTAGCTTTAAACACGTTAGATAGCATTGGAAGCGCATCTTCGTGACTAGCTATATGGCCGCGCTCTACGAAAATAGGTTCGCTCAAGGTAAATGCAATTGACTGTCCAGCGCGCACTTTAACCAAGCTATCTTTTTCTGGCCAAGCTTCAATAGATGTCACAACAGCCTTCTCATTAGTCGGAGAGAAAAACAGAGTATCCCCCTTACAGAGCGTTCCTGTTTCTAAACGCCCTACTAAGATACGCTTTTCATCCATACGGTATATATCTTGAATTGGAAGTCGTAAATCTTGCTCAACAGAATGTGTCGTTATTTCAAATGAATCCAATACTTCTGAAACAGATTTCCCTTTATACCAACTCATGTTATCACCACGCTCAACCAGCGTCTCTCCATTACGCGCAGAGATAGGGACAATGTAAGAAGCATTTAGTCCAATTGATTTAAGGTATTTTTCGACATCTTCGGAAACTTTTTTGAACGCCTTCGCATCATACTTCACGCTGTCCATCTTATTAACGACAACAGCGACTTGTTTCATACCTAGTAAATGTAGCATATAGGCATGGCGCTTTGTTTGCTCCTTGATGCCTTCATCAGCATCAACCACCAACACAGCCGCATCCGCTTGCGCTGCGCCTGATATCATATTCTTTAGAAACTCACGATGCCCAGGCGCATCAATAATTACATAGTCACGGAGCTTCGTTGAAAAATATATTTGTGTTGTATCAATTGTAACGGCTTGGTCACGCTCTGCTTGTAAAGCATCTAAAACAAAAGACCACTCCATTGGTACATTACGGGTCTTACAGACTTCCTCAATTTCTTGTAATTTACCCTCCTCAAGACTACCGGTATCATGAAGCAAGCGTCCAATAAGTGTCGATTTTCCGTGATCTACATGACCTACAATAACAACACTCAGTTGTTCTTTTTGAACCTTAACCTTCATTTCTACATATATCCTTGGGTACGCAATTTTTCGAAACTATCTTCAGTTTCTTTATCCATCGCACGACCTGCGCGCTCGGATGTTTTTGTAGTTTCTAGTTCTGTAATAATTTCTTCTATCGTTGTGGCATTACTTTCAACCGGTTTCGTAATGTTCTTCTCACCCAGCGAACGATAACGCATACCATCTTTAGCAAAATACAAATCACATAAAGGAATATTTTCTTGTTGCGTATAACGCCAAATATCTAGCTCCGTCCAAGATAGAATTGGATGAATTCTTAAATGACAATCATCAGGAACTTCAGTTTTATATTGCCCCCAAAATTCTGCCGGCTGGTCTTTGAAATCCCAGCTTCCATCCATGAGACGCGGCGAGAATACCCGCTCTTTTGCACGTAGGCCTTGCTCATCACGGCGAATACCACAAAACAGCCCTTTAAAATCATGCTCATTCAATAGACTCTTAAGTCCTTCCGTCTTACGCATCGCGGCGCGCGTAGCTGGTGGCAGGGTCTGATCCATATCTGCTTCAGGTGGGCACATATGATTAATGACTTCTAAGTCCCATTCTTTAATTAGATTATCTCTAAACGCATAGACCTCATCCATTTCCATCCCTGTATCAAGCAGTACAAGAGGAAACGGCACACGCCCCAGAAACGCCTTACGCACCAACCATAACATTGCCGTTGAATCTTTACCAATAGACCACAACATCGCGAGCGGTTTCACGCAGGCGTATGCTTCACGGATAATGTAAATAGATTGCGCTTCTAATTCATCAAGATGAGAGGACATATTTTAAGACACCTCTTTTAATTTATTATCTGCGGCGCCCTGACCGCTAATTTCTGGACGCCCAATAGAAACATAATGAAACCCTAAGTCACGCATAACATCTGGTTTATAAATATTACGCATATCAATTAAACGCTTCACCGCCATGCTATCTGCAATTTTTTGAAGCCCTAATGCGCGATACTCATTCCATTCGGTTAAAATAATCAAAGCATCTGCATCTTGCGCAGTTTCATATGGATTAGAAACCCAGTTTACATCGTTCAAATGCTTGCTCGCTTCTTCTTGCGCTTCTGGATCATGAATGATTATTTCAGCGCCTGCTTTTTGAAGAGCTGGTAAGATTACAAGAGAAGGTGCATCGCGTACGTCATCCGTATTTGGTTTGAAAGCAACACCAAGCACGCCAATTTTTAGCCCTTTAACAGAACCACCACAGGCCTGAATAACACGTTCAGCCATTTGTTGTTGACGCTCGTCATTCACTTTAACAACAGCCTCAACTAATTTTTGCGGTGTTCCTAAGAGCTGACCAGTTTGCGTCAAAGCCAATGTATCTTTTGGGAAACATGAACCACCATAGCCCGGACCTGCGTTTAAGAACTTACCGCCGATACGACCGTCTAAACCCATGGCACGCGCCACGTCTTGAACATTTCCACCCGACGCCTCACAAAGATTAGCAATTTCGTTAATGAAGGTAATCTTCGTCGCCAAAAATGCGTTACAAGCGTATTTAATAATTTCCGAGGTCTCTGGTGTAGTCACAACCATCGGTGTTTCATTCAAGTACAATGGACGATAGATTTCTTTCAATACTTCTGTTGCGCGCTCAGAATCTGTTCCAATTACAACACGGTCAGGACGCATGAAATCGTTTACTGCTGACCCTTCTCTTAAAAATTCAGGATTAGAACAAACATCAATGACTGCATTAGGTTGTTTTTCTTCAGCGATAATACGCTCAACTTCGCGCGCCGTTCCCACAGGTACGGTAGACTTCGTAACGATAACGGCGTAATCCTCAATTAAGGGGACAACCTCACGTACAGCTTGGTGCACGTATTGTAGATCAGCATGACCATCAGAAGCTCTTGGAGGTGTACCCACAGCAATGAAGATAGCCTTTGCGCCTTTAGCAGCCTCTGCTAAATCAGTTGTGAAAGACAAACGACCATTTTGAACCTGTTTATTGACCAAATCTTCCAAACCAGGCTCAAATATGGGGATTTCGCCCTTTTTCAGTTTCTCAATTTTAGTCGCGTCCTTATCGACACAAACAACATCTATTCCAAATTCAGCAAAGCATGTTCCGGAAACTAATCCTACATAACCTGTACCAACCATACATAATCGCATTTAATTCTCCTAGATTGCCTTAAGAACGACTTAGACTGCCATAATAGGTGGGTTTTACCCTTAATAACAAGCCTTTTTCATAGATTGAAGTCAAATTTACAACTATATTTTATCGTAGCAAATCATTGCTTTTTCATCAAAACTTTGCGATTATATTGTCGAAATAACGCTTACCTAAAAAGGAACGAAATCATGGCTACTAAGAAACCCGCTAAAAAAGCAGCAAAAGCTAAAAAAGATGACAAAAAAGCAAAAGATGCGCCTAGCCCGCAAAATGCAATGCCTCTTTTTTACAAAAGACCAATGCCGCTTGATGGCAAAGCCCATAACGATTTAGCTCTAAAAAAAGATTTCGGTCTAGACTTCACTAAGGAAGTTAACGCCGTTCCTGTTAACCTAATTGAACTTCCACAAATTTGTCACTTCTACCCAATTGCCTTCGCACCAGATGCAAGCGCGACACCAGTTGCTATTATTGGTTTACGTGACAATGAAAACTTATTCTTAGACTCAAAAGGTCAGTGGGAAGAAGATACATATATTCCAGCTTATATTCGTCGCTATCCGTTCATCTTCTCTGAAATGCCAGATAATGACCAATTATCACTTTGTATTGACGTAAATGAAGATGTTTTAGAAAAAGAAGGCGATCAAAAGTTCTTTGATAAGGACGGAAAGCCAACACAGCTGTCACAAAACGCCTTAGAATTCTGTAAGTCTTACCACGCTGCAGCACAACAAACTGTCGCATTTGGCGAAGAACTTGAAAAATCGGGTATTTTGGTTGAAAGACAGGCTGAAATTAACATTGCCGACGGTAAAAAGATTAACTTTGCTGGCTTCCGCATTATTGATGAAAAGAAATTAGCTGAACTTGATGAGAAAACATTCCTAGAGTGGCGCGCAAAGGGCTGGTTACCGTTCTTATATGCGCATTTATTCTCTGGTTCTCAGTGGCAAAGATTGACGCGCTTGCTAAATAAGCGTATGGGTAAGTAATAGGTAAAATATAAATGACGTTAATGAATAGGGTTTAGCTCTATTCCTGTGCTTATATTCTGCCGAATAAAATAATTAAATAAACTAAACCGAAACTATAGACAAAGAGGTAATTAGTCATGGCAAAAGTCGGAGCGCAAAGAGCAGCGGAGCTTACAGGAAAATCTAAATCAACTATTCAACGTGCTATGAATAGCGGAAAAATTTCATTTGAATTTGATGTAAACAAAAGACGCATCATTGATGTATCAGAATTAGAACGCGTATTTGGTCTAGCACCATCTTCTAACCAAGCATCAAATTCTGCGGCGCCAGCAAAGACAGCTGAAGACGAGCTTAAAAAAGCAGCAGATATGTTAGAAATGGAACGCATGAAAATGCGCATCAAAGCATTAGAAACACAATTAGACACAGCTGAAACATCATTGGATGATTTACGTGGCCAACGTGATCAGTGGCAAAAACAAGCACAGCAAGTTTTAATCACCAGCCAATACAGTCAAAAGCAGGCTGAAGATTTAAAATCTGAACTGAAAGAGCGTGAAGAGCGCGCTCGTGCCCGTCATGAAAAGCGTTTAGCTGACCGTATGAAGCACATGCAAGGCGATAATCAAAACCAGCGCCAGAATGCTCAAGCAAGCCAACAACGCTTAAATAACCAACAAGAAGATGGATTTACTTTCCAAGGACTTTGGAAAAAAATAAAAGACAAAGCAGCGGCTTAATCACCCATTCTTAAAATTTTAGGATAAGGAGAGCATTAATTTGTTCTCCTTTTTCATTTCTACCCTAAAATATGGTATACTCTTTATATGAAATATAATGTTTTTTTATTGATTTTTGCCCTTATTTTCGTCACATTTTCTGCTGCCGCAAATGCTTTATATGAGCCAAAAGATAGTGTTTACTTCACAAAAGACGACGGTGAAATGTCAGAAGAAGAAAAAGACCTAGAGGCTATGTACGTATATGAACAATGTGCTCAACACCCGCAAAAAGCGGTTTATTTTGACTGCGGTTGTATTGCTGGCTCGTTTCGTATTAAACGGGAAGAATTGGGAATTCTTGACCCGCAAAGCACTATCGTAAATAAACTATTTTCAGACTCAAATAATGGCTGTGCAAATCCCATAGGAATCGCGGGTAATGCTTATACAAAATGTATGAATAATAACAGAATAATGCGTGACCGTAATTCAGATGAAGAGAACGAACAATATTGCTCTTGTGTAGGAAAAAAAGCAGCGAGTGAATTTACTAAAAACCCCGTTTTATCGACAGGTTTTATTCGCAACGTTAATTCTACCGCATTCACATATTGCGCTGACCCAAATAACTTGGAAGAGCCAGAAGAAGATAACAGAACTATAAATGAGGTACTTAACGCGCAATAAGCACTTGGTAGAAATAGTAGTAACTTTGGCTAGGGTCATAAGCACAACCAGCTAATTTTCCTTTGTAAACCTGACCTGTATCATCACCCAAACCATTAGGCAAGCCACCATAGCTTCCAATAAATTCAGTAGTATGAATTGATACGTTTTCATTAGACGGAGCTAAATTGTTTAAAGATTTGTTCAAATGCATACATAATTTCTCTTTTAAGCGTACCGACCAAACAATTAACTCGGATTCTGCACTGCCTACATCAACAACAGACGTTTCTCCATTTACCCACCAAGAGGAGTAATACCCTGGTGTAAACCAGTCTTTTGAACGGCCATGATATGTAATTTGTCCACCTGAATTACTAAAAACATGGCATCTTTCGTCGGCAGGTGAATTAGGGTTAACATACCCTGCATACTCATCATTCTCAAAACTTATTTCATTATCCGAGCATCCACGTAATCGTAACTTCTGTACAGCATTGGCAATATCATTGCCGTAATCAATTATTTCTTGCGCGGCGATACGTGCTTGTTCATTTGTGAGGGTCGAAGAACTTGAACGCCCCCCTTTTGAAAGCGCATAAGAAAGTGCTGCAAATAATGCAATTGCTAATAAAATATAGAAAAAGACATTTCCTTTTTCATTGTCTGATTTGAAATTTTTATTTGATTGAATAATCATTTTTAAATTATATCTGATAAATCAAATATAAGGCATAAAATCTTTTTCATTCATTTTAGGAATATGAACAGAGATAACATCAATATGCTGATCAGCAATAGTTAGTAACACATCACGCCGTGATCCTATTTCAACATTATCCATGATTCCAATACCCAATATAGGGCGCTCGACTGCTTCGCCTGACTTAACAGAATTTAGGACTTTAGAATATTTTTCTTGTTCTATTTCAGGCAAGTCTTCTAACGCTCGAATCTTTCCATCTGGCGTTAACCATTCAAAGCTAAAGAGAGAGATTTTCCAACTTTCCAATACTAAGGGTATCTGAACGTCTACGGTTAGATACGCATCCCCCTTACTCTTAATCAATTTGTTATCGCTGTAGCTTAAATTAAAAGAAACCATGGTATTATTCTATTCTTACTTGCCTTTGCTGTAATCTCATGTCAATTTAACCTTTAAATATTAACAATTAGTAATGATATTAGCTATTAATTATGTCGCAAAAAACAAAAGAAATTACCCCCGAAATCATCAAAATCGACGCAAGCGTCGACCAAGTTGTTTGTGATGGCGGCGGTGGCCCCTTAGGACACCCTCAAGTATGGTATAACTTTGATGGTCGTAGCAAGGCAGATTGTTTCTATTGTGGGCGCCAATTCATAAAGTCATAACCCCTCAATACTGTTGTATTTAATAGGTTTAATCAGATTATTATCGAAAAACCTTGAAATTTAACCTCTACTTTTTTATAATAAATTAATAAGGCGCTGCACGGTGCGGGTCTTATAATATATAGAACTCGCTCAATGGAGGAGATCATGACCACGAGACTGTCACTTTTTGACAGCCCAATGTTTTTGGGCTTTGATCATTTTGAAGAAACTTTTAACCGCTTACGTAAAAACTCGGCAGAAGGTTACCCCCCTTATAACATCGAACAAACCCATGAAAATGGCTTACGCATTACTTTAGCAGTTGCGGGCTTTACAATGGGCGATTTAGACGTAGAAATCGAACACAACCAATTAACAATACGCGGTAAGCACAAGGACGACTCTGAACGTTTATACATCCACAGAGGTATTGCCACACGCCAATTTCAACGTAGTTTTGTCATAGCTGATGGTATCGAAGTATTGGGAGCCTCTATAGATAATGGTCTTCTCCATATCGATATGGAACGTGTAGAACCGGAATCAAACGCCCGCCGTATTGAGATTAAATCAAAAGACAGCAATAAGATGAAAGCCATCGGCGTTGATTCTGTAAATAAAAAAGAGCCAGAAGCATAGTTTTTTACAAAAACACCCCATAATCAGCTATACTAAGTTAACAAATTTATTTGAAAGAATGTTAGATAATCATGGAATTAAAAACTGAGCATAAATTAGATTTCTTAAAAAACCTGACATCTCAAGATTTTTTAAATATCGGTCTTGATCAAGTGGCTTATATTAAAGAGCTACCTGTAATAGGCAATGAAAATAGAAGCTTCTCAATCCATGCTGCTGATGGTTCACAAATTTCTCTAATGAATTCTTACGATAAAGCACTAGCTTCCGTTCGTATAAAAGACTTGCACGCAGTAACCGTTCATTAAAAATTAAGCTGCAAATCTTTGCAGTTTAACCTCATGCAAAATATTTCGAATTTCAGCCTTATCTTCCGCATGTCGTAATTTGTCACAGACATGGTCATTTCTAAAAAACCTCGTGATTTCTGATAATCGCCTCAGGTGTTTTGAACCCTCATGATCCGGTGATAAAACCATACAGACCATATCTACCGGTTCTGAATCAATAGAGTCAAAGTCCACAGATTTAGCTAACTTGGCAAAGACGACAAATGGACGCGTTAGACGAGGTAAGCGCATATGCGGAATAGAAATACCATTCCCAACACCAGAGCTTCCCTCTAGCTCTTGCTCCATCAAGTTATTTAAAAATAACGCCTCATTAACTCCGATGATATAAGCAACTTGTTTCGACAATTCAGAAAAAACTTGCTTCTTCGTTGCCACACTTATCGACGGCAAAATAAGATCAAAATTAACTGCATGAACTGCAAGCATGTTTGATTTTCCTATACTCTCAGCCATATTTCCCCCTATAGCATGATATTATATTGCCCTCTTATTACGCTTTTCAAAATTATAGTACAAGGTTTTTGTACTATTTTATGCACCAACAAAAAAGGCTCCCAAATAATGTGAGAGCCTCTTATATAATTTATTCATTAAAGAAAAGTTAATCTTAGCCGTTCACTGCCTTAACAGACGATGGTAACGCATTACCATCAGGGTCAATCCAGCCAATATTGCCATCTGGGCGTCTATAAATCATATTTAACCCTTCATGCTGCGGATTGCGGAACAACATGGCATTTTCGCCAGATAAGTCCAAACGCATCACAGCTTCAGATACGCTCATCACCTGGATATTTGTTGCCATTTCGGCCACAATCGCTGATTCAGGAACTTCTTCCTCTTTTTCAGTCAATTCAGCCGCAATAACATAGTTCTGCGCTTGCATCATCTTTTCTACATCTTCGTCTTCAAGACGTTCGTGATGATCTCTCAAGCGTTTCTTATAACGGCGCAGTTGTTTCGCCACTTTCTCAGCAGCAGAATCGAATGAACCATAATGATCTGCCTCAACAGCATCAGACATAACCATGATGTCTTTACCAACACGAATAGAAATATGCGTCTTAGTGAATGCCTGCCCTTCAGGGGACATTGTTACAATGGCTTCGATAGCGCGATTGAAATATTTTTCATTAATATCTTCTAACTTATCTGAAATATGCGTACGCAGAGCGTCGCCTAAGTCCATTTGCTTACCATTTATCTTTAATTGCATTATATCTTCCTTTGTTTAGTGGATATATTCGTCAGAAACACTCTAATAAGGTCTAAAACCTTGTTATTTCTTAGAAAAATTCTTTCCTGAATGTATATAGTATTATATACCTTTTACGACTGAAAATGAAGAGTTTTACATGAAAAACAGAACAAAAAAGATTGGTGTGTTTGATTCAGGGCTAGGCGGTCTATATATAGCCAAAGCAATACAAAAAATGTTGCCTTCCTATGACTATGTCTATCTGGGAGACACCCTAAACGTGCCCTATGGTGGACGTTCTTCACAAGCTATCTATGATTTCAGCGAAAACGCCATTCGATATCTATTCGAAGAAAAACAATGTGATTTAGTCATTATCGCCTGTAACACAGCAAGCGTTTGCGCGTTAAGAAAATTACAAACAGAATTTTTAGTAAATGAATTCCCAGAAAAGAGAATTTTAGGGGTTATTGTACCAACTTTAGAATCCGCTACTGAATTAGGCGCGACACAGATTGGGTTAATCGCAACAGAATACACAGTCAGCTCAAAAATTTACGAAGAAGAGATTGTTAAAATAACGCCCTCGGCTAAGATTTACGGCATGCCAACGCCTTTGCTTGTTCCATTGATTGAACATCACGGTGAGAAATATATGGATATGGTATTGCAAGATTATTTACAACCCATCATAGAAGAAGGGTTGGACAGCTTGATTTTGGGTTGCACCCATTATGTATCAATTAAGGATCGCGTCCGACACATTACCAATCATCGCGTCCGTATTTTATCACAGGATGAAATCATTCCACCCAAATTAAGAACTTATCTTTTAAATCACCCAGAAATGGAAGAACGCCTTTCAACAGGCAACAGTTTCACTATCTGCGCTACTGATGTAAACCAAGGGTTTATTAAAAACGTAGCAAATATGATGGGTGAAGAGTTACCAATTGAAAAAGTGAATTGCGCTTAAACTTCAGTTAAAATTTCTGAATATGGCAGGCGAGACTTAGGAAGCTTTGCGTTAAAGTCTTCTTCCTCATGGTGGTAGCCAATCGGCACAACAACAAGACTGCCATAGCCTTTCTCACGCAAGCCAAATTCTTCATCCAATGCTTTTACTTCAATACCTTCCATCGGTGTTGCATCAATTCCTAACGCCGCCACACCAAGTAAGAATTGTCCCACATTCAAATACACCTGTTTATCCATCCAATGTTGTACGTCTTTATAATCATGTTTGTGCATATTAACAAACAAGTTACGTACCATATGTTGGCGCTCTTTAAATTCAGGACCAGCTTGAAATCTACTGTCTTTATCTTCTTGCTCTAATACACGTAAAAGATAGTCTTCCTCAATATCTAGCTTGCTACAAAATACAACCACGTGAGACGCGTTCAATATTGAAGGGGTATTAAAGTGATAAAGCCCCTCTGTTCCTTTAGTAACTCTTTTCTTACCCTCATCCGTTGAAGCTATAATAAAGTGCCAAGGTTGCGCGTTCGTGCTAGAGGCACTAAATCTCAGCAATTCTTTTACTTTTTCAATATCTTCATCAGATATTTTTTTGCTTGAGTCGTATGCCTTTGCGGTATGACGCGTTTTAGCATAATGCGCTATATCTTTATTCATAAATTTTCCTTTTGAGAAGTTTGTAGAGCTAACTATTCGCTTACAATAACTAATAAGTTACGAGCGAGCTATATTAAATTTTTCTTTTCTTTACGGCGTTGAACAGAAGACGGTATTTGCATTGCCTCGCGGTACTTAGCAACAGTTCTGCGGGCAATATCAATGCCTTCAGCCTTCAATAAATCAACGATTTTGTCGTCAGATAAAATCTTTTTGGGTTCTTCTTTTTCCGTTAGGTCTTTAATACGTGCTTTAATACTTTCGGAAGAATGGCTTGTACCATCTTCACTAACCAAAGCCGTTGAGAAGAAATATTTCAATTCAAAAATTCCACGCGGCGTTCCAATATATTTATTATTGGTTACGCGACTAACGGTGCTTTCATGCATATCAATTTCATCGGCAATATCTTTTAAAATTAATGGTTTTAAAAATTCAATACCATAGTTAAAGAATGCATCTTGCTGCTCAACAATTTCAGCAGCTACCTTTACAATTGTTTGTGCGCGTTGGTCCAAGGACTTAACCAACCAATTTGCTGAAGCTAGTTGATTACTTAAATATTCTTTATCCGCTTTCTGAGTCGCAGATTTAGATACTTCTTTGTAATAAACATTATTGACCAGAACCTTTGGAAGCGTTGCACTGTTAAGTTCTACACGCCAGCCACCACCCAAGTTCTTAGGCAATTTTTTCATTAACACATCAGGGATAGCAGTTTGCACAACAATATGGTCGAAATCGCTTGCTGGCTTAGGATTCAGAGCCTTAACCTCTTCAATCATATCTTGAAGGTAAGTTTCATTGACCTCACAAACATCTGCAAGCTTTTTAAAATCATGGTCAGCCAACATTTTTAAATTACTCAGTAATTTTTGCATCGGCGCATCAAACTGGTTTTTATCTTTTAATTGAATGGCCAAGCATTCTTCTAAATCACGCGCAAAAATACCTGGTGGGTTAAACTGTTTCATCTCATCCAATAAACGACCAACGCGTTCTATTGAACATCCTAACTGCTCAACCAAGTCATCAATACTAGCGCGCAAATAACCCGTTTCATCTAACTGGTCTATTAGCAATGCACCGAT
>JAMASZ010000092.1 GCA_023301585.1 Alphaproteobacteria bacterium
AGTAACCAAGCATCGCGAGGGGAGATGATTTGAAGGCATCTGTTAGGAAATGTTTGCTAAGTTTGCCAACGCCTTCGGCGGTCTTTAGCGCGACATTTCCAGTGAAGCCATCCGTCACGACAACGTCAACAGTGCCTTTGGTGATGTCGTTGCCTTCGATGAAGCCATAATACTCACCCGGGAATTCAACGTTTGATAAAATCTTGGCGGCGTCACGAATCTCTTCGTGCCCTTTCATTTCTTCGGTACCAACATTTAGCAGACCGACTTTTGGGCTGGCGATGCCTTGGACAACACGCGCATAAACGGCGCCTAGTACCGCAAATTGTGTCAGTACTTCTGCATCACAGGATAGGTTTGCGCCTAAATCCAGCATGACAGTCTTGCCTTTTTCAGCAGGAAACACGCTTGCGATTGCTGGGCGGGCGATACCAGGTAGGCATCTTAGGATAAGTTTGGACATCACCATCAACGCGCCAGTGTTACCAGCAGACACGACAGCATCTGCTTCGTGATTCTTTACAGCCTCAATCGCCAAGCGCATTGACGTGCCCTTGCCTGAGCGAATAGCAACGGACGGTTTGTCATTGCTGGAAATGGCTAAATCCGTGTGGTGAATTTCTGAATGTTTTTGAAGCTCTTCATATTGCTCCCACACAGGACCACAGACTTTTTTGTCACCAAAGAAGATAAACTTGGTTTCAGGGCAACGCTTTAACGCTTCCGCTGCTGCAGGAATAGTGACGGAAGGACCAAAGTCCCCGCCCATTGCGTCGATTGCTATTATTTGATTATAAGACATTTAAATCCCAATAACTTCTCTATCCATTCGCCCAATAAAAAACGAGCCTCGTATACTATAACGAAACTCGCAATTCATACTGTCTAAGTCAATTATATTATCGAATGAAAACATAGCTTATCACAAGATAATAGAAGAATGCTTAGAATAGATAAGACTATTCTTTACCTTCTACAACTTGACGACCTTTATACATGCCTGTTTTCAGGTCAATGTGGTGACGACGTTTCGCTTCACCTGTGTTTGCATCTTCAACCCAGTTGGTTACTGATAATGCATCATGTGAGCGGCGCATGTTGCGCTTTGATTTAGAAATTTTGCTTTTTGGTACAGCCATAGTCTTAAGTCCTTATATATTCTCCAACATTGGAGTTTTATCGAATTCAATGCATTTTCTAGCGGAAACCACGCCAAACAGCAAGGAAAAAACACCTTATTTTTGTAAAAATCGTGCCTTCAAGCAGGATATTTGCGAATTAACGCTTTTCTTTCCAGTCTTTCAGCGCCTCAAACGGGTTTGTTCTGAGGGACGACTTATCATCAGCCGGAGGAGATTCGTCCGTATATTCCGAGCTCACGCCCTCTTTTTTAGGATATGGAGGCAACGCCAATGAGACGTGTTGAACCACAAGCTCGCCCAAATCAATCATGCCATCAACCATAGATTCTGGATCATCCTTCTCATCCGTAATCTCAATCTCACCCTGCTGTTTCACAACTTCGCGTTCGTGCTTGGCTTCGGCGAAGGAAACGGTACTTTCTTTATCAATAAACCAACCCTGTAGCGGTTCATCAATCTTAGTATCAAATGCTTCGAGGCTTACCACGCAAGTTTGATTTACAATCGCCTGAAAGCGCCCCATCACATGAATAACAGCGCTGCTAGGTTTACGTTTTACCGTCAAATCAGCTTTAAGACCTTCAATATTATTCACCTTTAAACGCTTACATAGATTCGCGCATTGCTCTTCAGAGGCTTCAATTTTCAGCTCTCTACCATGCGTATCAATCTTTTCACCTTCGATGAAGTCTGACCATTCTTGTTCTAATACTTTTTTTCTAGGCACTTTGTTTGCCCTCCTCAACCGCATCTAACACGTTTGGAAATACTGGGTTAAATCCATTTAAATCCACCCCCGTAATCATGTTTTTTGAATGCTTAATGTAGTCAACCATTTGCCCCAATATTGCATCACTAGGAGCATCAACAGTGCCGTAAACATTCTT
Source organism: Alphaproteobacteria bacterium (assembly GCA_023301585.1). Classification (GTDB taxonomy): domain Bacteria; phylum Pseudomonadota; class Alphaproteobacteria; order Micavibrionales; family Micavibrionaceae. Next base: position 2,030 of record JAMASZ010000092.1, read on the forward strand.
AATCAAAGCCTCTTTTAATTTGGCGTCATCTTCCTCAACAAGCGCTGCCTCATAAGATGTTGCACGTCCATTAAAGCCCTTCATCATACGTTTCATATGTTTTGGAATACCCAAATCACCGACCCCTTGCTCACGCAAAGATACGTCCATATTTTTGAAAAACGTGTCAAATAATTTTTGCGACAAAGCCTTCTCACCTTGCTCTTTCAGCTGATGTAACATCAAATAGCAATGTAGAGAAATCATCTCATAACGACCATCAACACTGTCAGGAACACCAAGCGTTTCATAGAAACCTTCTTGGCGTGCTTGTGCGACAGCAACATCATATAATGACTTAGCCCTTAGTTTTCTTATCTTGCGTTGTTTTAAAAAACCAATCATACGCGCCCCCATTAGCCGTGTATTTTTTTGAATATAATATTGATTTTGTAAGGCTTATAGCGGTATAAATCAAGCATGAAACATACAAGATACACACTGATAGCGCTTTTAAGCTTCACCGTCCTAATTGCCTCTGCTTGCACGCCGACAAAAACAAACCGAGGGAACATCGTTGATGATTTCCGTATGGAAGAATTAACGCCTGGCGTTAGTACCCGTACCAATGTCTTAAAGTCATTAGGTTCGCCAACCACCAAGGCGCCATTCGATGAGAATACTTGGTATTACATTGGTCAGAAAATGGAGAAAAAAGGTATCTTTGACCCTAAAGTGGTAGAAGAAAAAGTTGTTGTAGCAACCTTTGATGACAAAGGAATTTTACAGGCATTGAACAATGTTGAATCTGATCGCTTAGACATTCCAAAAGTTCGTCGTAAAACGCCAACAGGCGGAAACGAAGTCACCGCACTTGAGCAAATCATCGGCAATGTTGGTAAATTCAACCGCTCACAAGCCACTGGCGACACGGGCGGCGGCGCACGCTAAAATAAACTCAATCACACAAATGAAAAGGCTCAGTGCAAAACACTGAGCCCTTATCTACGTGGGAGGAAATTACGTATTTTTTTAAACTGGGTTTTGTTGTACTACTTGTAAAAGAACTTGATTAACGTCCTCTTCACCCAAAACTTTAGTTGAAATCTTTGTTAAACGACGTTTCATGTAATCAACCTTTAACATACCGCCTTCCATGGCAGCTTTTCGGTTTAATACGCCGTACATATCTTGAATAAATGCGTCCTTAAGACGCGGTGATAAATTCCTTACTGCTGTCGCAGCCGTATCA
>JAMASZ010000093.1 GCA_023301585.1 Alphaproteobacteria bacterium
AAACGGTTACGTAATTGGGTTAGTGTTTCTTCTTCACCAGCTTTCGGGTCAAGCGTGTCTAAGTCTTGTAACGCAGTGCGTAAAAATTCTTCATCGGCACGGGCTTTTTCTATACGTGCGCGCTCTTCAATTAATTTTTGTTCAGTGTCTTTCCACTCATGCCAGATATTAGATAAAAATTTTAAGCTAGTTTCATTATCGACATATTCGTCTAACAACACGGCGTGATAAGAGGCGTTTAATAATTTATGCGTATCAAACTGCCCATGAATTTCAACAAGTCGTTCACCAATATTTTTGAGCAATGTAACACTTACTGGTTGGTCATTTACAAGCGCACGTGAGCGTCCATCAGCATTTACCGAACGCCTGAGGATAAGCGGTGCTTCCGCTTCTAAATCTTGTTCTTTTAAATAATTGAAAATGAAATGGTTAACTGGTAAATCAAACTCTGCTGTGACGCTTGCTTGTTCTTGACCAGAACGGACAAGGTTAGCGTCTGAACGTGCACCCAATGCCAGACCAAGGGAGTCGAGAAGGATAGATTTACCTGCCCCCGTCTCACCCGTTAATGAGCACAAGCCAGACGCGAAGTTCACCGTCATCTGGTCAATAAGCACCACATTTTTGATTGTTAAACTGGCGAGCATGTTTCCCGCCCCACTCTAATTTGGCTTAAATAAAGAATCGACCGTTTTATCAACGAAGGAGCGATCATCTATTAATTGCTGACGCGACTTGTCATCTAACAGTCGGTAACTATCTTCATACCACTTAGAACCAGGGTAGTTATGCCCCAACACAGACGCCACCTTCACCGCTTCGTTTTGAAGCCCGATTGTTAAGTAAGACTCAACTAATCTGTGTAGCGCTTCCGCAACATGAGTTGTTGTTTGGTAATCTTTAACAACTTCGTTGAAACGATTAATCGCCGCATTTACCTGATTACGGTTTAGGTAGTAACGCCCAATTTCCATTTCTTTACCCGCCAAGTGGTCCAGTGTTAAATCACGCTTTAATTTTGCATCACGTGTATATTCACTGTTCGGAAAACGAACGATTAGGCTGTCTAAAGATTTTAATGCTTGCATCGTGATACTTTGGTCACGGGCTACGTCTGATATTTGTTCATAGAATGCTAACGCACGTAAGTAATAAGCGTAATCAACATCTTCATTACCCGGGTGCAGGTCAATGAAGCGATCAATTGATAAAATTGCTTCGTCATAACGGTCTGCTTTATATGCGGCATAAGCCGCCATTAATTCTGCCTTGGTCGCCCATTTCGAATATGGGTATTCACGTTCAACTGTTTGGAAAAGAGGAATAGCTTTAGCGTATTGTTCATCATCCAACGCATTCGCAGCTTGATTGTATAATGTCTCAACTGGTGCGACGGCAGGCTTACTTTCTGCTTCTTTGGCTTTCTTATCACCTTTCGATGAACAAGCAGAGACACCCAAAACGGCAATTAATAACGCGGAAATAAATATGTTCTTTTGCATAGACTATACATAGCGTTTTTAGCGCCAAAATAAAAGCTTTTAGCGCCAATAAACCCCATAAATATTAGTAAAAGTTAAGCTACTGCAACTGTAGATTTACGTGATTTTGCTTCATAGACAGAAGCATCAGCTTCATCAACCTCAACAAACAAATCAACAATTTCCCAAGCACTGTCGTCTTCGAACAACTTACGTAAAACTTTATTATTTAACGCGTGACCACCTTTAAGCGACTCATAACGTCCAATAACTAGCCCACCAGCCAATGTGATATCACCGATAGCATCCAATAGCTTATGACGAATAAATTCATCTTGGCAACGAATACCTTCTGGGTTCATAACACCGTTATCATCAATAACGACTGCATTATCCATTGATCCACCAAGAGCAAGACCGTTTGAGCGCATCATTTCAACATCACTTAAAAGACCAAAAGTACGACAATCGGCCATATCATGTTTGAAATTACCGTTTACTAACTTCATTTCATAGCTTTGCGTGCCGATTGTTGCGTTATCATAAACGATTGTGCCTGAATAAACAGGAATTGCAGAAGGTGACAATTTCGTCATTTTACCATCTTCTTCGATGACAACTTCTTTTAAAATACGTATCGCACGGCGTGGTTGACCCTGCACCTGAAGACCTGTTTCTTCAAACGCATCTACAAATGCTTTAGAGCTTCCATCCATGACAGCAACTTCTGGAGCATCAATTTCTACGAGGGCGTTATCAATGCCACAACCACGGAAAGCCGCCATTAAATGTTCGATTGTTGCCAAAGTCACACCATCAGCATTACCAATAACAGTACAAAGACGTGTATCAACCACATGATCCCAGCGTGCTGGAATAAGGTTGTCTTTACCGTCTGTAATATCAACACGTTTGAAAACAATCCCATGATCTGGGTTTGCTGGGTGAATATTCATGTGAACATCAACGCCCGAGTGAAGACCTATACCGTTTATTTTAACTGATTTTTTAAGTGTGTTTTGCATAAAATTCCTACTATTTCTATTCTCAGACTATACTTGAAGCAGTCCTAAAGAAAAAATCACAGTTTGTGTCGGAATGTTACATGCGTAATTAAAGTAGCTTAGGTGTAACGCGCTTGCGCGTCTGAGCCTCTTTTTATAAGTAAAAAAAGGGTCTTCCCTTACGAAAAGACCCATTAGTTAGTCATCTGGAGGACACCAGATAATTCTTTTAAATCAGAGGCGTAGCACGTTTACGTGCCCAAACCTCTTTAAATGTTAGTTCGCTTGACGGCGTAAAAACGCAGGAATATCAAGATCATCTTCCACTTTAGCCTTAGGCGCTGCCGCAGGAGAATCGATATTCAATTTACCTTGTGACGGGTTTGCCGTTGCACGTTCCGCACGAAGACCACCATGGAAACCACCTGAAGCACCAGCTGAACCAGCTGTTTCAGTAGAACCCTGACCTTCATCTGATTGCGTATCACCTTTGTAAACATTTGTAATACGTTCAAACAGACTTGGAGATTTGCGTTTCTCAGCTGTACTTGCGCCTGGTGTTGGTGGACGAAGTACTAAACCATTTGTTGCCGCAACTTCTTGATACGCTTGATTATTATCAGCATCATAACGTTGCGCATTTAAACCAGCTTCCTGTTCTAGCTGAACCGGTGTCGCTGGTGGTGTTGAAGCCACTGGCTGATACGTCGGCTCTTCCTTAACAACTGGAGCGGTAGCAGGTGTTGCTACAGGCTCAGGCTGTTTGAAACTTGCCGGCTGCTGTTTTGGTGTATAAGCAGGAGAGCTATACGCAACTGTATCTTGAGGTTCAGGCACAATCGGGCTTGGAGGAATAAATTTACCACGCTGTACTGTTCCGCGCATTGATGTCTGTGACGGTGTTGCCGTCTTAGTATCAGTTACCGCTTGAAATTCACTTTGCTCAAACATGTCGTCAGCTTTTTCTACCTTAGCTGGTGTCGCAGTCGCCGTTGGCGTTACTTTGTTCACATAGCTAGGGATAGATTGACGTGCATTCATAGTCATCGCACGAGCCACTTCAGTTTGAGGAACACTACGATTTAATGTTGCAGTAGTTTCAGGAGCAGCAGGTATCGCAGGTGCTGTAGTCGTAGCTGGCGCTGCTGCTTCAGACTTTCCCACGGTTGTCACACGAACACCCTGACCGCCTGAAATTGAATTAGTTTGCTCACCAGCATCAATACCTGTCGCAACAACAGAGACACGCATCGCGCCATCTAATTTCTCATCAAATGTAGAACCAAAGATAATATTTGCATTTGGATCAACTTCATCACGAATGCGATTACAGGCTTCGTCAACTTCGAACAATGTCATGTCAGCGCCACCAGTCACATTAATAATAACGCCTCTAGCACCCTTCATTGAAACATCATCAAGAAGTGGATTATTGATTGCTGCCTCCGCCGCTTCTGTTGCACGACGCTCACCTTCAGACTCACCAGTACCCATCATCGCTTTGCCCATTTCAAGCATCGCTGAACGAATATCCGCAAAGTCCAAGTTGATAAGACCTGGCATAACCATCAAGTCAGTCACACCGCGAACACCAGATTGCAACACGCCATCAGCCATTTTGAAAGCTTCTGCAAACGTTGTTTTTTCATTAGCAATACGGAATAAGTTTTGGTTTGGAATAACAATTAATGTGTCAACGTAGCCTTGCATTTCTTCAATACCAGACTCCGCCATGTTCATGCGGTGCGTACCTTCAAAATGGAATGGCTTGGTTACAACACCAACAGTTAAGATACCAGCATCACGACAAGCTTTCGCAATAACAGGTGCGGCACCAGTCCCAGTTCCGCCCCCCATACCAGCTGTAATGAATGCCATGTTAGAACCATCAAGGTATTCCATGACTTCTTCTAAACTTTCTTGAGCGGCCTTCTCACCAATTTCAGGTTTTGCGCCAGCGCCTAAGCCACCAGTTACATTCGCGCCAAGCTGTAATTTGCTGTCGCATAATGAACCCTCTAATGCTTGCGCATCTGTGTTACATACCAAAAACTCGCAACCCTCAAGACCAGACGAAATCATGTTGTTGACGGCATTGCCACCAGCACCACCAACTCCGACGACGGTAATTTTAGGGGATAGTTTTTGAACTTCTTGTGGTTGTATACTTACGTTAATCATATTTTAGAGACCTCCATGACTGGTGTTATCCAAGGATTCTATGTTTTATTTTTTCAAAACGGAATCGTGAAATTCTGTGTAATTGAAAAAACGTGCATATTTGTTTATTTTTTTGCTTCTTATAAGCCCTAGAAAACACTTAAGAAAAAACAGCTAACCGATTCAAATGAATCAGTAATTCAGATTGTGTCAGATAGTTGGAATCACGCCAAGAGCCCTTGTGTATTTGCTTGTGGATAAGTGGTGGATATCCACTGAATAAATAAAAATAACTATTTTTTTATTTTTTTATCCGTCAAAAGAACAAATCATCAGCCTTTTCGGAAATAGAGGGTCTATAATAATGTAAGAAATATTCAGCGGCAAAAGAATCACTCAATGACAGCGATAAACAGCCGTAAAAAGATTCGTCAATACTACCAGTTTTCTTTCCACCAACGTTTGAAACGGTCCCAAACACTGCCAGATTCGACACTCGCCATAATTTCGGCTGGCATTTCGTGAGAGCGTGAGGTCATATAGGTTAATAATCCTGCTGCTGTGGAAAAGGCTGGACCGCTTGCAGCATCAGGCAACCCAATTAAGCGAATTGGCTTACCCAAACGCACCTGTTTATCCAATATCATTTGCGCTAAATCACGCAAACCTGGAAGCTGGCTCGCACCCCCCGTTAAAACAACGCGACGCCCCATGGTGTTGCCCAAACCACTATCGTCTAATTTAGTTCGTACCATCTCTAAAATCTCTTCTAGGCGTGGCTGAATAATTCCGATTAATAATGACCGTGGTACTTGGGTTGATTCATGTTTGTCGCTTTCGCCTAACGGTTG
>JAMASZ010000094.1 GCA_023301585.1 Alphaproteobacteria bacterium
TTCTTGGCGTCCCGTACGGGATTTGAACCCGTGTTGCCGCCGTGAAAGGGCGGTGTCCTAAACCACTAGACGAACGGGACGTATAGAAATAGTTTCAAAGACAGTGTTTTATAAGGGGTTTCGACTAGTTAAATCAAGCATTAGTTTCATTAAAATACAAAAAAATTGGTTAATGAACAAAAAACCTTTAAATATGGCAGAAATACTTAGTTAGCATCTCAAATACAGCGTAAATATTTTCTAAAATTTAAGCTAAATCACCGAATGACATTGAATTATCCAAGAATGTTAAGTCTGCAGTAGCTAACCCTGAAGGATCAGCACAGGCATTTACAGCCGAAATTTCAGATGCCGCCGCCGTTTGTTCAACAAAATCAGATATAGCAGCGTCTTCGACATCGTACTCATGAGCAATACCATCGAGCGCCAATAAAGTCTCTAAACCTTCTTCTGAATGTGTTGAATCATCAGCCACAGCAACCTCGCCGTCAGCAACAACAATTTCATCCATCGGACTGAAATCAATCATATTATTTAAAAAGCCATCGCCGTCATATAAAGAATCATTGAGGTCCTTTAACGTCACATCATCATTACCTGATGCAGGTGCCTTATCATTCAAGCTATGCGCAATAATTGCATCTGACGGCAGATAGGCAATCTCGACGTCGAATATTAGATCATTAAAGTCAGAGTCACCCAGATTGGGGAAATCTTCAAATCCAACACGAAGAGAGTTTGTATCCCCCTCTTCTGCCAACCCGGAAATTGAATGTAGTTTACCGTCCTTATTTAACTGAGGATTGCTGGTATGATAAGTGGAGCCTGACAATTTAACTTCTTGCTCTGCTGTTTTGTAAATCAAATCGATTGTTTCTGGATTATCCGTTACTTTTGCTAAGCGCTCTTCGCTGGTGCCATACCCATGAACAAAGTTAATCACTCCATCAGATTCTTCTATATGCTTATTATAGGAGTAGCCGTTTGCGACTAAAAAGAACTGCAAATCATCTGTTGCATCAGTTTGCTGGAATGAAACCTTATCCCCTGCAGATATGTCACGAGTGTTGTGAGCAAGAATACTTGCGCTATGCATATACCCATTTTCATCTACAACATATTTTCCAAACATATTTTTGAATCCCGCTTGGGATTCAGCCATTGTAACTGTAACATAAGGCTTTAAGTCACTGTTTTTAAATGAAATTCCGTCGAACCTATGACCTGTATTATTGATGGAATGTCTGGACCACTCCGAAAGACTCGGAAACGCCAAGGCATCGCCAAAATCATGCTGAAAGGCTTTTCCACCTTCAGAATCGGGCCTGTCTTGGAAATTAAACGCAATCTGCGTTTCTTCAGTAATATTTTCGATTAAAAAATCGGTCATTTAGCCCCTCTTTGCCATAATACTATACATTGAAACACCTTTAAAGTCAACCTTTTAAGCCAATAAGGACCCCCATTAAAATGGATGCCCTTATATGGGGTAATTTAGTCTGTTTACTACGTTAAATTAAACATTCTCAATATCAATAGCAGCCATCACCATAGTGTCCATAGCATCTGCTAAACTTACACTGCCATCATTAACATTCGCTAGCTCTTGTGTTTCATTGGAAACAAGATCGTTAGGAGATGTTTCGACTGTCGTATCAGCAATAAATATTGAAATTGCTTCGTCTAACACTGTTTGTTCCGCTAAAAGTTCGGGCATACCGCAATCAGATTGCCACGCAAGTGGCACAGGACCACAATTAGACACATACGTTAATTCCGCTACCGGAAAGTCGACACAAATGTCTGGCGTAAAGTCTACTGGAAAATCTTCACAGACCTCTGGAGCATCAACAGGAATATCATCTGGGTTACCATGCTGTGCCGTAATTGTTCCATCAGGGTTTACCTTTGCCACCCAAGGTGTCGGCGGAGGTAAGAAAATGCAATCTGGCACCTCAAAGACTGGTGGTGGCGGAAATACACAATCAACCACATCTACTGGGAAGTCTACACAAATCTCTGGCGCATCGACGGGAAGGTTATCTGGATTACCATGCTGTGCTGTAATTGTGCCGTCTGGGTTCACTTTTGCTGTCCACGGCGTTTGCGCAGGAACATCAAATGACAACGGACCATCTGCTGGGAAATCTTCACAGACCTCTGGAGCATCAACAGGAATGTTATTTGGATTTCCATGTACTGCTTCAATTGTCCCATCAGGATTTACTGTTGCTGTCCACGGAACTGTTGGGGGAAGCTCTATTGAAACTGGACCGCCATCAAATGGAAGGTTATTTGGGTTTCCGTGCACTGCTGTCGTCGTGCCGTCTGGGTTCTCAACAATTGTCCAAGGAATTTGTGGGTAATCGATTGCTACAGGGAAGTCTACACAAATCTCTGGTTCTGCTGGTGTTGGTCCATTAGTGAAGTCTTCTGGATTTGGTGTTGGTCCATTGGTAAAGTCTTCTGGAGTAATAGGATGGTACGTTGTTTCTGTTGCACCATCATCGTAGAAGATTTTTGTGCTGTTCCCTGTTGTTACACCACCAGTAGCTTGACGACCGCCAATATCAGGCTTCGCACCGCTATCTGGGCCTAACGGATGTACAACAGTTTCTGTTGTGCCGTCGTTGTAAAAGAACTTAGTACTATTGCCTGTTGTTGCAACATCAACCACCTGACGCCCCTCATCTTCTTCTTCCTTAAACAGTTTACCTTCGTTTAACTGCTCAGAAGAAACAGCTACCGTCGCTTGGAAATTATATTGCTCATCAAAAGGTCTCATAGTCACACACTCCAATATACATAATTAAGTTATTCCTAATTCTCGCATAATGAAACACGAATGTTGTTAGATTTATGAAAGGAATTTGTAAGAAATTTGTAAGAAAAAGTTAATCATTATATTTCAACGGCTTAAAAGGATAAATCCTTTAATTTTATACTCAAATTTTCCTTTTCTGCGTGAAAGTGGCGATAAAGCTCAAACATATTAGACATCAGACCATCAAGGACGTCTCCATCATCAGTCCTGTTTTCAATATGTTTGCTTGCCTCAGCAGCTTTGCTCATACCCACCTGCCCTAGAATAGAAGATAAATCATGCGCTGCTTGAACAACATTTTTAGCAGAATTGACTAAATAAGCCTCTTCTAACAACAAAATCAGTCGAGTTGCCTCCCCTGTACATTTTTCAACAAAGCCCTCTGCGTATTCGGGTCCAAAGTCTTCAATTATATTTACAAGTGCCTGCGGCAACTCTTTATCCTGTAATACGTTGCTACTTTGTGGCGTAGCATATTTTTCGATAATGCCAAGAATATCTTCCTTTTTATACGGCTTGGTTAAGCAGTCAAAAGCGCCCGCTTTAACACATTCCTGCAGTCGCTTTTTATCCGTTGTCGCCGTTAAAGCTATTATAGGTAGGTTCTTATAAGCAGAGTCTTTCGCGTTCAATAATTTAATTGCGCTCATGCCATCAATGACAGGCATGTTTAAATCCATTAAAACAATATCAAAGCTGTGCTGTGTAATTAATCTAAACGCTTCTAAACCATTACAAGCTGTTGTGACTTTATGGTTGGATAAACCAATAATATTTTCACCACTCTCACGATTTATCTCATTATCATCAACAAGCAATACATTGTAGATTTTACCATCTGTATTGTTCGTTGGCGCAGCCATATCCGCGCTCAGCGTTTCAACCTCCACTATCGGCATAACCAAAGAGAAGCTACTACCGACATTCTCTTCACTTTGCACCGTTAACTTTCCTGCCATAAGCTCTGCCAATTGCGCTGCAATCGACAAGCCTAAACCACTACCACCATAACGACGCGCAATAGAAGAATCTGCTTGCGCAAATCTTTGGAACAATTTCTTCTGGTTTTCTTTTGAGATACCAATACCAGTATCTTTAACTTCAATTTTTATGAACTCACTCTCTATAGATGTGCAGAGCTCCACAGAGCCTTTATCTGTAAATTTAATAGCATTCCCCAAAAGGTTTAGAATAATTTGCCTTAACCTATTCTCATCGCCATAAAATACTTCAGGTGTATTGGCATCTAAATTTATTTTAATATCTATGTCTTTATTAGTCGCACTTACCGCCATCATATCAAAGGTGTTTTGTAAAAACTCAGGAAAATTAAAGTTTCTATTTTCTAAAACAATCCTCCCTGTTTCAACTTGATCTAAATCAAGAATATCATTTAACGTGTTCAACAATGTGTCAGAACAACTTGTGATAGTTGTCAAATGTCCCTTCACTACCTTGCTAGTTTTTTGCGCCTTTAAAAACTCGATGGTATTGATAATCCCATTTAGGGGCGTTCTAATTTCATGCGACATAATCGACAAGAAATCCGACTTAGCTTGGTTTGCCTTATCTGCTACCAAGGTCGCTTCTTCTAGCTCTTTATTACGAATTACAAGTAACCGCGCAGACTGGTGAAGCTTATGACCTATAAATCCAGCAAAGCCAGTAAACACCATAAGCCCCAACATAACGACGGGACTATCGATAGCATTAAAATTAACTAGCGAAATCATTAAAGAAAACACGAGATACAGAGCCAAACTCGCTTTAAATATAAATTGGTTCGCTGTCGAAAGCGTGATGCAGTAACCAATGGATAATAAAATAAAGATGAAACCCGTTATATGGTCAAACAGGAAAGATGTCTTTAACGGCCAAAATAAGATAACCAAAAAAGGTAGAGCATAACAAACTCTGTTAAACAAAACTTTATACTCAACATTGTTAAGCACTAACTCACCAGCTCTAAGCTTTTTTAAAAA
>JAMASZ010000095.1 GCA_023301585.1 Alphaproteobacteria bacterium
TTGCGGAATAACACGTTGATAATCAGGGAAAGTACCATCAATTAATTTTGACGTTAAAACAATATGATCGAAAGTGAAGCGGATTTTACTTTCAGACAAACTAACCTGAATTGAATCGCCAGCTTCTTCGATTAATTTACGAATTTCCGCAACCGCCTTACGTGGAATAATAATTCCTGGCATTTCACCAGCGCCTTCAGGCAATGGCATTTCAAAACGTGCCAAACGGTGACCATCAGTCGCCACAGCGCGAAGAACCTTCACATTTTGGTTCTCTGCTGCGTGTAGGTAAATACCGTTTAAGTAGTAACGTGTTTCTTCTGTAGACATCGCAAACTTCGTTCGGTCAATCAACGCGCGCAGCTCATTCGCAGGGATAGAAAACGTCACAGGCAACTCACCCTTACCAATTTCCGGGAAGTCCGCCACTGGCAGGCAAGAGAGTTTAAAGTTAGAACGACCAGCTTTAACACTCATCTGGTTACCGCTATCATCTAAAGTAATTTCAATATCTGAATCATCAGCAATTTTCTTAACAATATCGAATAACGTGCCCGCAGGAACTGTTGTAGCGCCAGGCGTCGCAACTTGCGCTGCTACTGATTCATTAATTTCGATATCCATATCTGTCGTAGACAGGCTCAAAACACCGTCTTCAGCTTTCAAGGCTACGTTTGATAAAATTGGAATAGTGTTACGTTTCTCCACGGCGCTTTGCACATGGTTTAATGAACGGAGAAAAGAGGCACGATCAATGCTAAACTTCATAACTAAATCCTATTGTTTCTACGAGCTGTAGATATGTTAACTATTAAGAATCAGAATATAGCAACCAGCCCTAACAAAGCCAACTGTTTTCTAGGGTTTTACGCATAGTTTCCCCATAATAAAAAGGGACCCTAAAGCCCCTTTTGATTTTCCCCATTTAACTTCCGTTTTTTACGGATATATCAGCCCGTTAAAGCGCGGCGTAATACTTCTACGTCTTGTGCGAATGATGCGTCATCGCCTGATAATTCTTCAATCTTACGAACAGCGTGCATCACTGTTGTGTGATCACGACCACCGAACTTACGTCCAATTTCTGGTAGTGAGCGTGCTGTAAGTTGTTTCGCCAAATACATAGCAACCTGACGTGGACGCGCAACTGCACGTGCACGACGTGCTGAATGCATGTCTGTAAGACGGATATTGTAATGTTCCGCTACTTTACGTTGAATTTCATCAATTGTGATACGACGGTCATGAGAGCGTAGAAGGTCTTGTAATACTTCTTGTGTACTTTCCAACGTAATCTGGTTCTTGCTCACATCAGCATGAGCTACAATGCGGTTTAACGCACCCTCAAGCTCACGAATGTTAGAAGTTACCTTCAATGCTAAAAATTCTAGGACAGCATCAGGAATATCAGCCTGAACCTGGTCACGTTTTGCCTGAACAATTCCTAAACGAAGCTCATATGTTGATGGTTGAATATCAGCCACCAAGCCCCATGCTAGACGTGAACGTAGACGCTCATCTATACCCGTTAAATCACTTGGTGCTTTATCAGCAGAAATAATGATTTGTTTGTTTTGGTCAACAAGTGCGTTGAATGTATGGAAAAACTCTTCCTGTGTAGACTCTTTACCAGCGATAAACTGAATATCATCAATCATAAGAACGTCCACTGAACGGAAAAGCTCTTTAAACGCCATTGTTTCATTGCTACGTAATGCTTTAACGAACTGGTACATGAATTTTTCAGCTGATAAGTACATCACACGTTTTTCAGGTGACTGCTCGCCAATCATTTGTGCAATTGCGTGCATTAAATGCGTCTTACCTAAACCAACACCGCCATAGATAAAGAACGGGTTAAATGGAACAGATGTACTTTCAACAACACGACGTGCCGCAGCATGCGCAAGTGCGTTTGGTTTACCAACCACGAAACTGTCAAATGTGAAACGCTGATCTAATGGTGAAGAGATTTCAAGCTCATCAATTGAAGTTTTTTTATTTTCGTTAGCTTTTTTGTTCTTCGTTTCGCTATCATCATCTAAAGGGATTGCATTTTGAACAACAACAATTTCAAGGCGTTTAATGTTAGGAGATTTTTCAATACACATTTCTAAAATGCGTTTTGAATAATGCGTTTGAATCCAGTCTTTCATGAAGCGAGTCGGAACAGATACTTCTAATGTTCCATGATACGCTGCTTGTAATATTAAAGGCTTTAACCAACTACGAAAAATTGCTTCTCCAAATTCGCCACGCATTGCTTTATGAACTAACTTCCAAGTCGCAACAACTTCTGGCGTTGGAACTAAAGTTTCGGCGCTGTAATCTTTAACAGTACCATTTAATTCCGTAGCTTTACCCATAACATTTTTCGACATTTACTTTTTCTCTCCACTTTAAAAAAATTAATTTTACACACCACACAAACATATGAACCTTTGTTGAAAAGACAACAAAGAACCGCTCGCTAAACTAAGGGTCAACCTAAGTTTTACGATTATATGCTTCATTAGCGAATTCTAAAAAATTAGAGTTTAGATTTTATAATCTAAAATTTTAACTCTAAAAAATATTGTTCTTACACAATAAAGAACCTTTGACAGTTCAGACTAGTTTTAAAAAACTATTGGGAAATTCCCCTCCACGTTGTGTACAAAATAGATATTAGTTGTGCACAACAAAATGGACCTTAAACATGTTTTTTTTAGTATGCAATACGAATAAAGGCAGAACATGTAAAAAAAACTTAAAAAAACTTCTGGACATTGTTTTTAAAGAGAAAAAACTGACCGCCATTTTACAAAAGAAATAAAATTTCTTTTGTACTTTTATCAAATTCACTGGTAAGGATTTTTTATCTTTTATGAATAGGATTTTATACTTACTAAAGACGAAAATAAAAAAATTATAAAATAATTTCCCAAATTTTAGACACAAAAAAAGGCGTAATAAATACGCCCTTCTTAATCAAATTAAATTTGATTTATTTTACTGCTTTAACGCGTGCTGACAAACGTGAAATTTTACGTGCCGCTGTGTTTTTGTGCATGATACCTTTTGCAACACCGCGTTGAATTTCTGGTTGTGCATTTCTAAGAGCTTCTTGAGCATCTTTTCCATTACCAGCTTCAATCGCTAATTCAATTTTCTTGATGAATGTACGGATACGACTACGACGTGCGCCATTAATTACAGCACGGCGAGCGTTACGACGAATTCTTGTTTTAGCAGACTTATGATCAGCCATATCTTTAACTCTCTATCTTAAATTATTGTTTATTCTTAAATTATGCTGTGTTTTACGCGTTTCAACGCCTTTTTGTCAAGCAAGAAACGTCTCAAAAAGCCAAATTCTATAGCGGGCGCAGTAAAAATCGAATTATAAGCCCTGAATCCTCTTGTTCATGGCTTATTTCTAACATTTCTGCTTCTCGCGTGAAACTACCCTTCTCAGCGTGTTTCCAGCCCATTTGCGCCAAGGTAGTCTTATAAAAACTTAAAACCTCGCCCCAGCTCTTATTATCCGTAAACGCCACAGCTTGCGATATACGTCCATCTGGCTTATCAAAGCTCATCGCTTGCTGCGTGAGCACCGTTAGCCCATCAAAAACAGGCACATCATATAATTCCTCGAAATAAGCGACAACAGTCGCTTCCACAGGGTTCACAGCAACATCTTTCGCCAAAACCTTATATGATGTTAATGACACTAAACAAATAATACTCACCAGCCATAAAACATATCTCATTATATAAGTCCTTATTTCTGTTTTTTCGGGCAATAAAAGGTCGAACGCCCAGATTGGGTAATACGTTGCACCCCACCTGTCTTATCTATATCACAATTACAGCCCTGACATGCCTGTTTTTCGCGGTTATAGACACTAAAACTATGCTGGAAATACCCCAACTCTCCATCAGCATGAGCAAAATCCTTTAATGTACTTCCACCCGCTTCAATAGCACGCGTCAATACATCACGGATACATTCAACCAGCAGTTGCGCTTTTTTACCCTTAAGGTCACCTGCTATCATTTCAGGACTAATGCCCGCCATAAACAATGCTTCACAGGCATATATATTACCAACACCCACAACGACACGTTGATCCAGCAAAGCTTGCTTGATTGATGTCTTTTTATTTTTAAGTGTTTCTTTCAGATAAGATGATGAAAAGTTATTGCCTAAAGGCTCAGGCCCTAAATGCGCAAAGGCTTTATGCGTTTCAAGCTCATCATCATTTAAAATAAAGATCATCCCAAAACGGCGCGGGTCGTTATAGATGACCTTCGCCCCATCATGAAAACCAATAACCATATGGTCGTGTTTTTGAAGATCATACTTATCTTCTGGTGGTACAATCAGAACACGACCAGACATCCCCAGATGAATAGCCAAAATCTTCCCGTCTTTAAAATGAACAAGAATATATTTGGCACGCCGCGTTAAAGCCGTTATTTCAATATTCTTCAGCTTTTCTTGCATTTTAAGCGGAAAAGGAATGCGTAAATCCTTCCTATGAAGCTTTACTGTTCGGATTTTATTACCCACCATAACAGGCAATAAACCGCGCATAACTGTTTCAACTTCGGGTAATTCAGGCATTTATCATCACATTTCGTCAAATTTAGTAAAAAGGGTTTTGTGAAGTTTATCTTCTTTTAGCATATTACTTTTGCCAAACCCCAGCAAAACAATGTAAAATAATAATATATGTTTAATT
>JAMASZ010000096.1 GCA_023301585.1 Alphaproteobacteria bacterium
CAAGCTGTTGCTTGTTCACTGTGCGGTATTGTGCAGGAGTTTCTTGGTAAACAGCTTCTTCAGGCTTCACTAGTACTTGTTTAGTGATTTGCTGAGTTACAGCTGGGATTGTACGTCGCTCAACACGAGCAGGCTGATCAACAACGCGCTTCGTGATTACTTTTGTAACAGCAGGAATAACTTGCTCACGAGTAGTTTCAGCAGTCACAAGAACGCGCTTTGTTACATCTTTGTAAACAGCAGGAACCTCAACAAGACACATAATGTCTCCAGTTGACGCATCTACACGCTGATTAGGACCTTCACCTTTTTTCCATTCCGTACGTGCTGGGCTAACCATTACACGTTCAGTTTTTGTTGTGTAAGTCGCAGGAACCTTCGTCATGCGTGTACTCTCAGGTGTCACAACAACTGTTTCAGTAACCGTTCTGTAAGTAGCAGGAATTGTAATCAATTCCTCTGAAGCATCCGCAACAGTTACAGTCGCTGTTTCAGTTGAGTACTGAGCTGGAACGATACGAGCAATTGTCTTGCTTGCAGGCTCAACCAAAACTTTATCCGTTGTTGTTTGGTATCTAGCAGGAATTGTGACCTGACCATAACACTCACCTGGACGCGCATTTGCTGGCGCACCCATTGGAGCAGCAACAGGCATTGCCATAGGAGCAGCTGCCATTTGAACTGGTGCAGTCTCAAGTGTTGCAGCAGGAATAGTAGACGTTACAGTATGTCTCATTGACGTTGTCGCCATTATTTGTGGCTTAGTAGGTTGAGCAGAAACAGCAGGCGCTCTTGAAATAATAGCCTGATTAGTTGTAGCAACAACAGGGGTTGTAGCTTCAGCTTTTACAGCCTCTGGCACTCTTTGATTAATATTAAAGTTACCGTTTGAAATTGAATGAGATCCAGCTGTACGACCATTAGCAGCCGCTCTTCCTGTTTCTTCATCTGCAGTAGTTGCATTTACCATCGGTGTAATTGCTAAACAACCACTTGATAGTAACGCAAGCGCTAGTATTTTTTTCATGACAAGATTTCCTTCCAGTGTTTATAAAGATAAATTCTGCTAAAACACTAGCGAATTAAAGCCTAAAAAGAAATAGATAAAATAGATTTTTAAAATTATGGGAATAAAATTAGGGTAAAAAAGCGACCACAAACCAAACTTAAACAGTTTATTTTTCTAATACTGCTAAACGGTATTTACCAAACCCTTTAGAAAACAGTCTTTTAATGACTAAAATGTAAACAGGAATGGCAGCTATTTGACCAAGAATTCCTGCACGAGCGACGGCTACGTCTTTTTCTACTCCCATAAAAAAAGAAACTGCGCCAAATATTAAACCTATTAAAATAGCTACAGGAAAAAGAATAACAAAGAATCTCCAAGTCAGCGCCCAAAAGACCATGAGAGCACCTTTCCATGTAAATTCTTCGTGATCCATTACGCGATACCTGCTTTTTTAGCTTGTTTTTCTAACGTTGTTGGACCACTTAGCGCCATAGAGCCGATACGTCCGTTTTGTGGACCCGATGGTGGCACTTCATCCTTCTTAAAGCTATCAAGAATTGCCACGACACTCTCGGCCGTTAAGTCTTCGTAGTAATCGTCGTTAACCTGAATCATTGGAGCATTTGAACACGCGCCTAAACACTCAACCTCCATTAAGGTAAAATAGCCATCAGCTGTTGTTTGACCAAGTTTAATACCTAAGTTGTCTGTACATGCGGTTACTACATCAGCGGAGCCACACAACCAACAAGGTGTAGTAGTGCATAGCTGAACAAGGTACTTGCCTACTGGCTCTAGATTATACATCGAATAGAATGTTGCTACTTCATACACTTTGATTGGAGCAACGCCACAGATGGAGGCAATCTCATCTAATGCCATGCGAGGCAACCAACCACCACCTGTTGGAAAATCACCAAAAGGTCCTGTTGTTGCAACTTGGCGCTGCGCCAAGTCTAGCAATGGCATAATCGCACTATGATCGCGCCCTTCTGGATAGCGCGCAATAATCTCTTTTACAGCCTTATCATCCTGAAAGCTAAAGCTCTCTGGTTGAAATGGGGCGTTTAAGGCATCTGATTTTTTCATGTTGTACTCTAAATAATCATTAAGTTTTATCGTTATTTCGTGGGAACAATACCCGTTTTAGATAAACTGTTAAAGGCTTTTCTATCAATAAATACGCTATAGCCCCCCCAATAATACAGGCAGCAAAGACTGCAATAAATATTAACCAAGGAGAGATTAAGCTCTCCCACCCCAAAAAGAGAACCATCTGTGTAACCGCGCCTATACCAAATGGATGGGACAGGTAAATGGTATAAGAAGCGTCTCCCATAAAGACAGCAGGCCTAGGCATTTTTAGTTTCTCAGCCCCCTTCGGTAACACTAATAACAAAACACTAAAAAAACCTACAAATGGTTTATAGTATTCCATCGGCAAATACTCAGACAGCATATTCGTATAGAACAAAGTTAAAACCGATAGGACAATAAACAATGCCCCTATATAAATAAACCATGAAGGTAATCTAAAGCCTTTCATGAATAGATAACCAATAACAGCACCGACAAAAAACTCTAATATAATTGGGCGGCTATAAAAATCTGCGTACAGATTATCTAGCGATAAAAACCCTGTGCTTACGGTTCCCAGAAAATAAGCACCTAACACCAACAAACTTAAACGTGAGGGAAAAAGCAGACAAACAGCAAATATAATATAAAAATACATCTCATAATTTAATGACCAACCATTAGCTAAAATAGGTTGTAAATCACCGGCGGTATTAACGTATGGAATAAAAAATAAAGACTTAATAAAATCTACTAAAACAAATTCTGCACTACCCAATACTTGTGGCATTACTAGAGCCACCAATCCAATTAAAAGCGTATAAAACCAATAAATTGGAACAATTCTTATGACGCG
>JAMASZ010000097.1 GCA_023301585.1 Alphaproteobacteria bacterium
GATAAGATAACGTCGTTTTCAGATTGGTTAAAACATTATAATGACCCATCACATATTCCTAAAGCTAAGACTAAAAAAGCGAGCAAACCTAAAATTGAACGTAGCGAGAAGGTTAGTACTAAACAAGTGTTAGAACGTGTTGAACCTATCTTGGAAGCGCCTGAAGCTGTAGTCACAGAAGTTGGTAAGACTGGAAATAACATTAAGGTCGTAACACCACAAGAATCAGCACAAGCAAAAGCTGGTGCATCACAAACAAGATTTCAGTTATTGGATGGTGGTGATTGGGAACTACCTAGCCTATCTTTATTGTCTGAGGTTCCCGAAGATAGACATGAAGAGCAATTAGATGAAAATGCATTGCGTATGAATGCGGAGCTTTTACAAAGTGTCCTTGAAGACTTTAACATTAAAGGTGAAATCGTTAGTATTCACCCGGGACCCGTTGTAACGCTTTATGAATTAGAGCCTGCGCCGGGTACAAAAAGTTCTCGTGTTATTGGTTTGGCAGATGATATTGCGCGTTCAATGTCTGCCACTTCCGTGCGTGCAGCCGTGGTGCCAGGGCGTAATGTAATTGGTATTGAAATTCCAAACCTTATGCGTCAAACAGTCTACATGCGTGAGATGTTAACGACGCGTGACTACGAAAAAACAAAAGCAAAACTACCCCTTATTTTAGGTAAAGATATTGGTGGCCGCCCAATTATTGCTGACTTGGCAGGGATGCCGCACTTGCTTGTTGCTGGTACGACAGGCTCTGGTAAATCAGTTGCGGTTAATACGATGATTTTATCATTGCTCTATAGTTTGCCACCTGAAAAATGTCGTTTCATTATGATTGATCCAAAAATGTTGGAGCTTTCTTGTTATGATGATATCCCGCATTTGCTATCCCCTGTTGTGACCGAACCAGGTAAGGCTGTCGTTGCGCTAAAATGGGCAGTGGCAGAAATGGAAGAGCGTTACCGTGCTATGTCTAAATTGGGTGTTCGTAACATTGATGGCTATAATGCACGTTTAGGCGAAGCCCGTAAAAAAGGTGAGGCCTTGATGCGTAAAGTCCAAACTGGTTTTGATCCAGAAACAGGTAAGGCTGTTTATGAAGAGCAACCATTAGACTTAACTGACTTGCCTTATATTGTTGTCATTGTCGATGAATTTGCGGACCTGATGCTGGTTGCCGGTAAGGACGTCGAAGGCGCTATTCAACGTTTGGCACAAATGGCACGTGCGGCTGGTATACATATCATTATGGCGACACAGCGTCCATCTGTTGATGTTATTACAGGTGTTATTAAGGCAAACTTCCCGACACGTATTTCATTCTCTGTTACATCAAAAATTGATTCTCGTACTATCCTGGGTGAGGGTGGTGCCGAACAACTGCTTGGTATGGGGGATATGCTTTATATGGCTGCTGGTGGTCAAATTACCCGTGTTCACGGACCGTTTGCATCAGATGATGATGTTGAAAATGTCGTAAGCTTCTTAAAAACACAATCAGAGCCTGCTTACTTAGAAGAAATCACAGCAGGTGGTGGAGACTTCACAGGCGAAGGCTTAGGTGGTCTTTATGGTGATAGTGATGAGGGCAGTAAGGTTGATGAGTTGTATGATCAAGCTGTGGCTCTAGTAGCACGTGAGCGTAAGGCGTCGACCAGCTATGTTCAAAGATACCTGCAAATTGGCTATAATCGTGCGGCAAGAATCGTTGAAGAGATGGAAAAACAAGGGGTTATTGGTCCTGCAAACCATGTTGGAAAACGTGAAATCCTTGTCGGTGATGTTTCAGAGGTTGGTTAACTATATCTTGGATAATTCCTTAATTAACCCATAAGTTGCCTTTCTTTCGCCCTGTTTTTCTTATAAAAATACAGAATGAACAAATTTATTTTATTAGCATTTTCGTTTTTGTGTTTCATCCCACTTGCTATTGCGCAAGATGGTGATGTTGATATCAAAAAGGCAGAAAATTACCTGCGGAACCTTTCGACAGCGAAAGCAGATTTTATTCAAACGGCTCATAATGGGTCGCGTTTATCAGGAACATTTTATTTAAACCGTCCAGGAAAATTACGATTTGAATATAACGAAGTTGATGATTTTATCGTTGCTGATGGATTGTTTATTTATTTTTATGATTCAGAAATGCAAGAACAAACCAATGCGCCAATTGGTCAAACACTTGCTGATTTTTTACTTCGCAAAGATATTTCCCTATCAGGTGATATTCAAGTTCAAGAGGCATATAGCGAATTGGATGTCAGCGTTATTACAATCGCGCAGGCGGATGATCCAAGCTCAGGAAGCGTGAAATTATTTTTCCAAGAAAGCCCTTATTACTTAAAAGAATGGCAAGTAACGGACGCAGCGGGTATGACGACATCGGTTAAGTTAAGTAATTTAGAAACTGGTTTGGAATTCAGTAAGCGCTTATTTGCTTACATTGCTCCTAAGAAAGAGGGCGCTCACTTCAATGAGTAATTTGTAAATGATTGACGGTCCTCTTGAGATATTAATCAAACAATTAGCTTCCTTACCAGGCTTGGGCAATCGTTCTGCTAAGCGCATAGCGCTTCATATGCTGAGCAACAAGGACAGCCTGATGTTACCTCTTGCTAAGAATATTAATTATGTTTCTGATACTATTCAATCTTGCCATTCTTGTGGGAACTTTGATGAAGGGGAAATTTGCCGAATCTGTCGTGATGTAAATCGTGATCGTACAATGATTTGCGTGGTCGCTGGCGTTGCTGATTTATGGGCGATTGAACGCACAAATACTTATAAGGGAATTTATCATATTCTTGGCGGTGTTTTATCTGCGCTGGACGGTATTGGACCGCAAGATTTATCGATACATTCTCTGGTAGAAAATGTTCGTGATAGTCAAATCAAGGAAGTTATTCTGGCGTTAAGTGCCACCGTTGATGGACAATCCACGGCACATTATATTATGGATCAACTTGGTGAATTTGATATTCACATTACACGTTTGGCGCATGGCGTTCCAGTAGGCGGTGAATTAGATTACCTAGACGACGGAACAATTTCCACGGCCTTAAAAGCCCGTGGAAACCTATAATAAGTTCTACTCTTTCTCAGAAATATAAACGACGCCATCGCTTTGTACTCTAAGGGCAGACATGTAAGCGTTATGGGCTGTTTTGCCGTTTCCTGCTGTAATGGCAACATCATAATATAAGCCTGCTGGGAAGAAGTGGTCGCTAGTTGTGGCGGTAACTGTGTTGTCACCAAAGGCAATATACACATCGCTAGTCGCGTATAGGCTGATGACTTTAGTGGTTTCGTCAAAAGCGGTGCTGTTACGTGCGGCGGTTCCAGTAGCTGTAATTTGATGTGCGCCATTATCGCTGAGGCGAAGGGCTGGAATTACGTTATTATCGGCATCTTTAGGTAATAAAGTTGTCATTTTAATCTCCTTAAATTTTATGAATTAAGCACAAAAAAACCGCTCAAATGAACGGTTATATAGGCTTTAAACGGATTATGGGTGTTTTCGAGAACTATAATGTTCTATTTTTGTTCTTTTGTCAAGAATCTTATATGATGGCGATTAGTTGGAATAATATTCCTTATATCGGCTGTAGTAATAAACGGCGTCACCATAGCCATATTTCGAATGCTTTTTGATGTCTACATTTGTAAGAACAAAAGCCAAGGCATCATAGCCAAAATCAGTAAACTGTTTGACCCCAGCATTAACAACTTCGCGCGGTGTATCGTTCCAAGAGACCGCAAATAAAGTTTGGTCAGATTGTGCAGCGAGAACACGTGCATCTGAAACAGCTAAACAGGCTGGTGTATCCAATATAACAAGGTCATATTCTTCTTTAAGGGAATCGATGAGTTTAAGCATTTTATCACCACTAATAAGATCAAGTGCATTATTGGGAACCGAACGTGCAAAGACGACATGCGCGCCAGAAAACTTATCTTTGTGAATCACTTCTTCTAAAGAAGCTTCACCGATTAGGTATTCTACCAATGTTTTGTCTGGTTTTTCACCATAAGCATTATGAAGGTTGGGGCGTCTTAAATCACAATCAATAACGATGACACGTTCCCCTGATTTTGCTGTAATGCGACTCATCCATGAGGAAAGCGTTGTTTTACCTTCTCCTGGTAGGGAAGAAGTAATAGTTACAACTTTAGGGCGCTCTTCGATAGAGTCGCTTCGTAAGTTTAGAATCATTCTAAGGGTTCTGACGGCTTCGGCAATGTTGGAGGCGGGCTTGGTGAGGATATAATCTCCAATAGGTTTTTTCTTTACCTTTTGTGCTTCTGGAATAACACCGAAGCAAGGGTACCCTATTTCCTCTAATTGAGAAGAGGTTCTAAAAGCGTTATCTAATTTTTCTAAGAGCAATGCTAATGCAATACCGATAAAAAAGGCAGCTGCGGCAGCTAAGCTCAAGAATAATGGTTTGTTAGGGTAGGTAGCAAAGCGTGGCACTGTCGCATAGGAAATGACGCGCGCTTCTGCTTCTTGCAACTCTTCTTTGTTATCTGATTTTTTGTAGGTTTCTAAGAAGGTGTCAAATATCATACGATTAGATTCTGCTTCACGTTGAAGCTCGCGAAGTTTAATATTGGCTTTATTTTCAACTTGTCGAATATCTTCAATTTCGTTGATGCTTCCCTGTAATGCAACAACACGCGCTTGTGATACTTGTTTTGAAGATTCCAATCCTTTAGCGATAACCCGCATTTCAGTTTTAAGTTTTGTGCGTATCTCTGCAAGTTCTGCACGCGCATTAATCATTTTAGGGTGTTGTTCGCCATAACGAGCGGATAAATCGGATATCTTTCTAAGGAGTGTTGTTTCAGAAATTTTTAAGTTTTGAATAATAGCAGATTTTAAAGCCTCAGACGTCGTTTCAATACTAGTTGGGTTTGTAATCCAGTTCTTAATTTGCTGTAGTCGCGCACCAGCTTCTGCTTGTTTTGTTTTAGCAAGTACAAGCTGTGAATTGAGTTCTGATAATTGTTGGGCATTTATTTCGGTGCGAGGACCAGAAACTAAATTATTTAAATCACGGTATTCTTCGACCGCAGCTTCGGATTGACGTACCTGTTCCCTTAGGGTCTCTAATCTATCGTCTAACCAACTGCTTAATTTTTTGGTTGCTTGGAACTTTTTGTCTAGCCTTGAATCAATGTAAGTATCTACGATGGCATTGGCGATTAAGGCTGATTTACTGGCGTTTTGGGATGTGTATTCAATTTGTAAAACGAAAGAGCCAGGGATAGGGCGCGCATAGACGCCGCGTAAAAATTTGTCTATGACGATGCCCATGTCACGTTCAACAAACTCAGTGCGAGTTTTACTTTCTGATTTATAGACAGAAAGTGATTTAAAATTTGTCCCTGTTTGGTTAGAGTTTTTAGGATTTAAAATAGCCTTAATAGGCTGTTCCTTGTTCACACGTAAACGTGGATTAAACTCTGGGTCATTCATTAAATCTAAACGCTCGATTACTTTTTTGGCTAAGGAGCGAGATTTTAAAACTTCTGCTTCACTCAAGATTAACGTCGTATCGATACGCATATTTGCAATTAGTGCGCGGAATTCTGGACCAGGGTCAATACGGTTTTCAATCATGATTAAAGTTTTGGCTGTATAGCGTGGTTGAACTGAATTTACAAAGTAGAAAACAATTCCAAGCGCCAATGTCATTACAAGTAAGATTAAAAGCTTACGACGCCACAGCATTAAAAGGAAATTGCGTAAATCAATTTCTAAGTTTTGTATGTTACTATTAGAGTTGTTAGACGAGTTTGTATTGAAGGAAAATAAATCCTTTTTAGTCTTAGCGTCATTATTTTGTGATTGATTGTTCATAGCAATTTAAAAAAATCTTTCACGGACAAAGATAATATCTCCAGCCCTAACAATATCTTCGGGAAGCATTTCTAGTGGTTGGTTAGGGTTAGGGGTGCCGCGTAGCACTTCTATCTTCTTCTTATTGGCACGATAGGTAAATCCTCCGCTAATAGCTACGGCTTGTAACAGGTTCATGCCGCTTATGTAGTTATAACTGCCAGGGCGACGTACTTCACCCATGATGTAAAATGGTCGACTTGCAAGAACTTCGATAGTCACGTCTGGCTCTTTTAGATACCCGTTACGTAGTTTATTCTCAATATGGTCTTCCGCCTCACGTAGCGTTTTTCCCTTGATGCTAACAACACCAATTAAGGGCATTGAAATTGAACCATCATCAGCGATTTTAAAATCGCCAGAGATATCTTTTTCGCCGAAGACTGTAATTTTTATTTTATCTTCAGCACCAAGACTGTAGCTGTCTGTTTGTTGTAACGTATCTTGTGTTGTTATTATTGGTTGAATGGTATTAGGCGATGGAGCAATGATTTTTTCTATTATGATTGGAGACGGCTGAACAATAGTTTCTTCAATGTAAACTTCTTTAGGGGCAATAATTTGAGGGGGAGGAGAAGTTCTTCTCCTGTTTACATTTATATTTTTAGACCCAGTCATTTTGACACGATTTTTCTCTAAAGTTTGTTCGTGGTGTACTGTTTCTTTTACATTTCTTTGTTGGGTTTCTAATTCTAAAGCTCTACGTAAATATAATTCAGTTGAATTGGCGTTTACTGTTTTAGGTACGACAGAAATAACGACGCTTCCAAGAAGGGCAATCAAAAGTAAATTAGTGATTTTATTTTTCATATTCATAGACGATCTGAACCGATCATTAAGACAGCAAATTACAATGCGTACGAATCAGTATGCATTACATTCAATAATATAGGAATTCTGTCATTTTTGAAAATAAAAAGGCTTTTATTTTAAGGGGATAGGGCTTTAAAAGTGCTTCTTCACCCGCAGCATAAATTCATTTTGGTCATAATCTAGACCTGCGCGGTTACTAGAGCGCGTTTGGTAGGTGTAATCGCCTGAAAATGACCATACTGGACTTACCGCATATCTAAACCCTGTGCTTAAGCTATAGATATCATCTTCACGATTACTTTGCTCGTAATCTAGCAATGCCTTTTCAGCATATGCCTTAACATAAAAATTATGTAATAATTCATGATCGATTTGAGCGCGTTGCTGCGACAAAATGAGACCTTGCACAACATCATTATCTTCTGAAATAGCTTGTTTTAAAGAGACAGTAAGAGTTGATTTAGGTGTTAAATTCCAATTGATATTACCAGATAGTTTTAATGCATTAATCGGTTCTAATTGCGGGTCGTCATATTCTCTTGTACCGAACCCAACACCTAGATTCCCTTCCATTAATCCTTTATATTTTAACGCCCAACCAGCTAAAAAACTTAAATTATCGCTACTTCTATCGACACCAGAATAAGACCCATTTTGAAAATTTCTACGTTTATAATCAGTTTTTCCAATTGTTAATGAGGCATATGGCTGATGGTTTGGTAGAACATTATAAGATCCATTCAATTCAATGCTGGCATTGCTAAGATCACCATCGTTTTTAATGATTGTTTGTCCAAATCTGTTTTCACCGTTATCAAAACTAATGTCGCTATAGCGACCAATTAACGATAGATTTAAACGATTAGGAGCGTAAGTTATACCAGCTGCGGTGTTGAGACTGTTGAATGCTGTGGGTTTAACGGTGAAGTTATTAGAAAAGTTTTGCGAGCGTTTTTTATGACCTGACACATAAGACATTTCGAATGGAAACGTGACGGACCTAGTTGCTTCTAAAGCACCACCAAATTTTGTATTAAAATTAAATTGATCTTCGTTGCTATTGCTCCAATATTTATCAGCGCGCGCATTTAACAATAAATTGAATTGATGACGGTTATAATTTTTTAAAATGAACAAAGAGGGCTCTATCGAGGTAACCGTATCTGCTTCTTCATTTTGTTCGGTAGCAAAAATATTTGTGCTTACTCTTTGTGATGTTTGCACTTTTGGAAAGAGCAAAAACCCATGTGATTTAAATGGTATAGCTTTTAGCTCAGGTACCTGTCGCTCTGAAACAATTTTTAAGCTGTCTTGATTGGGTTCTCTTTTGAACGCGCGAATATCACCCAAAGGTTTTGGTGCTTCTGTTAACACAGGTGTCAAAGTCTGCGCGTATGCTCCAGTATTTTTTGCGAATACTAAAGTAATACATAACGTGATTAGCAATAGAGCTAGTCTATAACGCATTGGGAAAACCTATAATGTTAAGCGAAACTCTGACAGCGATGTGTTCAGAGAAAAAGAATCATCTTAATTATAGGCTGGTTTTAGCTAAAGAGCTAGAGTTATCCACAGACGCGGTTGGTGTTACGTAAATTATTTGACGGTTAAGACATACTCATATGTCAGTTTACCCATTGGTAAGTCTGTTAAATTTACATATATTCTAACGTCTCCGCCTTCGACAGGTCTTAAATCTTCAATTTCTTCTAAGGTTGATGCAAAACGTTTCGCAGCCTCTAAGGCTTCGTTTTCATTTTGTGTTCTTTGAAGTAAAAGGGAGTATTCGTGAGGACCTGTTTGCCCAATAACATCACTTTGTCTGCGTAAGCGTACTAAGTGATAAGCTAGTTTTGAGGCGGCGTATTCAGCATTATACGCACCATCAAGCGATTTTATTTCGTGATAGTTTTCAATACCAATGGATAGAACGTAAGAGCGCTCATTGTAGCGTGTTCCGCGGTCAATGGCGGATAGGAAGAGTTGGTTAAAAGCTGATTTGGCAATAACACCGCCTGCGCTAGGAAAATCTTCGGATGAATCGTTAATACGATTAATCATATTTAACATATTTTTAGCATTTTTGATTTTTTCTTCAACAGCACTTAAATCTAAGGGCTTTTGAATGAAATCATTACAACCAGCTTCGACTACTTGTTCAAGCTCAATATTTTCAACAGACATGAAGATAATATAAGGGTAAGAGCGAATGGTACGGCGAATGTTCAAGGCAATAGCGCGGACATCTTTCATAGGGGACGGGTCAACAAAGACCACATCCACGTGCTGAGAAGCCAGTGATTCAATCGCGTCATTTTTGATTTGTTGCTCAAAAACCTCATGATTCTGCTCTTTTAGACGCCCAGCAAGAAGCTGAGAGGATAATTGGTCTCTATCGATTATAAGAATTTTCATAGCTAAGCCTTAATTAATGAATTTTTTGTAAGAACTACAAATCTTACAAATTTTATATGAATTTTTTGTT
>JAMASZ010000098.1 GCA_023301585.1 Alphaproteobacteria bacterium
CGCGCGCGACGCGCGCGCGCGGCCCTTTTGTTCCTCCCGCGGCTTGCGCCGGCCCTTTTCCTTTCGCGCGCGCGCGACGCGCGCGCGCGGCCCTTTTGTTCCTCCCGCGGCTTGCGCCGGCCCTTTTCCTTTCGCGCTTTGCGCTTTTGCGCGCGGCGCGCCCGGCCCCCGCGCGCGCGCGTTCTAAACGAACCGAAGGAAAAGAAGTAGACATCAATTGGTGAACTAGCAGAACAAGTGGTTGAAAAGAGACAGAAACATCAAGACACACAGATCTCCGCTCAACACAGATATATATCAATGCAGAAAGATCAAAAAGAAACAAACACTGCCATTAATCAAAAACCATGCTGAAAAGAGGGAAAATAGGTGGATTGTGTGCAGTAGTTCCTAGAAATAATCTCGAAAGGAAAAGATCTATGGGATATCATCATCATAGTAACGGACAATATCATCACACACTCCAGCCTTCTTATACATTAGAAAACAAAGAACAAACAGTACCAAAAGGAAGGCGGGAAAATTCATCCCCCATGCATGCATGGCAACAAAAAGTGACGGGCAATTCTAAGATGAGCCACACATCCCATCATAGCTATAAGAATTCTAGAAGGATATGCTACATAGCAGCAGCGTCCCTACACACTTTCGACAAAGGGCGTGAAAAGTTGGATACAGACACTAAAGACATGACCTGGTGTAAAAAAACCCTTCAACTTTGAAATATCCCGCCAAGAAACAACAAAGGCACATGATGGTGCATGCAATGTGCATGCGGGGTGCATACAGGGTGCATGCAGGGTACATACAGTATACATACAGGGTACATGTAGTGTGCATGTTCCTGCGCTTATCATCCGTGGGGTCAGACCACCGTTGTTTGACTGCGTGTGCGTGCGTGCATGCGGTCATTGGCCTTCTTGGCCCCTTTTTCCCTGCTTCGCAGTAGAGAGCACATCAGATTTAAATACTCTTGGACCACAGGTTCCTGTCATTCAGACACAAACAGAAAGATAATAGGCATTTTTCCAATGCAAACACACATCATAGGATAAGATAGAGAAATAACTTATAGAAAGAATAATTTAAATCATTCAGAAACCATGAGCGAACGCAATAATGATGGTACTCATACCAGCAGTGATAACATAAATATTGACGGAGGAAGTGTGTGTGTTTGTGTACAAGCAAATATATAGGCCGACATAACATTTGTGGACTGAACAAGTGTCAATATGATGTGAGTTCTTATAGAGAAGATTTAATACACTGTTCACAGACATACAAGTGGTCCACATCCATGACTCAAAAGATGGAATCATATGGGTGGTTTGACTTATGAATCTCTCTAATATGAAGAGAAGTACATATGTCATGGGGGCTAGGTGCAAAATACAACATGTTGAGTAAGCACTTGACCAGAAGATAATAAAGATACTTTTCTCTGTGCAAGAGTTAAACCTAGCTGAAAATAGCTCCAGAAAAGTGAAGTTCTGATCCAATTTTTGAGTGTAAAAAAATACTCGAAAATGAGAGAGTGATTGGTTGTGCTCCCAACCTGCCAGTACCAATGTTGGTAAGGAAGCTAAGACATAGCTTATGATATCTGTTCAATAATATTTTTCGATCAGAAGTCCAAAAAATGGGTGGAGGAATGCCAGAAAAGTTCAAATTGACCACTAACCATATTTTAAACGACGGACGATTGCTATAGATGTGTTATCCATGGCATGAGTTAACATACTTGATACATCATCTGAAAATATCAGAACTTCATCTCAGTACTGTCAGGGAGCTTAAAACGTTGTTCAGCACAGATAATAGTCCCTTGGTATTATATTTTCCCCATCAAAAATAATTGCTACAATATTTATTTAGTTACCTGTGAAGTAGTATTACTACTTTGGGTGTATGGAATTTCTTTTGTTGTAATTTCAGTTGTGTTTGAATATTGGTGTCAGATAGAACAGTTATACTGCTGGGATAACTATATAGGTACTGTCCGAGATTGGTTGTAGCAATAGTCTGCAACTGGAGTTTTAATAGTCCAGAGACTTCTTGCGGTATTGATATGCAACATGGGCTTTTATAGAGAGCTTTATCTGAGGGGGCAGATCGACTCAGGAACGAATCATCTGTCTTTGTCCGTTGCCAGAGGGCTTGGAGCCACTCAGAGACAAGGAAGTTGTTGGCCAGTCAGATCAAAGAGATCCATGTTGAAGATGATCCTCAACTTGGATCTAGGGATCAGATTCTGGTACCTGTAATAAATTCTGTCTGTAGCCTGTAGAGCTGACTTTGGGTGAACCCAGGGTCGGTAGCTCCGTACCCCAACACACTAATCCACCATAGGACCTTCAGGCTGGAGCCCTGTCTTGTGTTTTGGCGCAATCATGCTTTTTCTGGTGTTGGTTGATGATGTGTGCATGTTGTTGCGCCTTAAGTCTTCACGGATTATATATCAATTGAGTGTATCAGACCCATCGTTCCAAGCCATCTGAGGGGCCTCCAAGATCCTGAAGGAAGGAGGCAGAACTTCGGACGGGCCTCCAACACCTAGAAAAGGAGGCAGAAACTTGAACCCCAAGACCAAGTTGATATTAATTCCCTTAGGTGTCTCAAGTGGTATAAAGGGAGGAAGTGGTGGTGTCTTGGACCCTTACAACAAGGCTAGTTGATTATTGAAGTGATTTACTCCGTTCCATCTACTTGACACAAGCAACTTTATTCTTAGTGGGAAGACCCATTCACATAATAAAAAAATTCGCTCCAAACTACTACATTAGCTCATAATTGGATATTTTAGCTCAAATTATATGGCTTTTTAGTGCAACATGGTAACTATTTTGTCTATGTGGTGATTTTAGTCATCATTGCAATTTGTTGGCGGGATTCAACTTTCAACTTTCTTCCTGATTTTGTGGTTTTGGACTTGATTTGAAACACTTTGTGTTTTGGGAGTCTAGAGCTGGTAGCCAGCTGTAAGATGGGGCTTTTACCTGCTTGGGGATATTCCAGAAGGGCTATAAGGCAAAAGGAAAAGGAAACAAATAAGGATTATTCCACCATTTCATCTCCATTAGACTCTAAAACAGAGACTGTTGTAGGAGAAAGCAGTGAATAGGGAGAATCTCCTGAAGCTGATGCTGATGCATTTGGAGGCCAAGGAGAAGAAGGTACAGAGAGGAAAGGTGAAGCTGATGATGATAGTGAGCATGAGGCATCTGATTTAATGCCTACTGTAGTAATATCTCTCATATTTTTGGTCCAGCCCAAGGAACTGCTACAAGGACAGGGAGTCTTACTAAGGGGAAGAAGATTGCTAAGAAGCAACATGGTTGAGAGGTGGATCCAAGGGTGAGAGAAATTATTAAGCCTTTTGCAAGATCGGGTTCAGCAAAGCAACTCGTAATGCCTTGTTCAAAGAAGGGATTTCAACAATTGGGGATTTTCGGAACTTGTTGGACAAGGACGTTGATGAGCTGATTAAGAGTTCTCGATATACATTCTCATATGGCAGTTCTGACAAATGAAGATAATGATGTTCTTTCCATACCTGGATGTCAAAAGACTCGATGCTCTATGGTTTTGGGCTAAGACATATGAATGCACATGTGAATATTCCAGTCCTTGCAACTTCAGTACCAATGCCTGTTGGAATATCACAAGGTGTACAGAAGAGGAAACTGAGGTGAAGGAGGAAAGGGTCAAGCCAGAGAGGCTGGAAGCTATCAATGGCTGGATGTCCTGGAAGGAGAAGTGGGATAACTACATGTCTCAAGTCAGAGGGGCTGCTTGTAATCCCCTGATCTATCTCTACACGAAAGAAGAGAAAGCATCCCCAGAGAGTCTTGTTGAGACATTTGAGTCTGGTGATGAGAGACTCTATGCATATACACTGAAGGGACGGCATTACAAGTTGGATAGTGTTGTTGTCTATATGGAGCTCAAGTCACTTCAGGTGGATGTGCCAATTTGGACGTTCATTAAGAAGTTCAAATTTCTGCTAATGACCAAATATCCTCAAAGTAGTTTTGACTATATAATGTCACATGGAGGGAGAATAATATACCCTCACCAAGAAAACTAGGCTTTTGCGGATTTGAACACTGTCACATAGAAGTGAGAGGGGCCAAATTGCACCTTTGCTCAATAGGTGGTGAAGCTCATTATGAGCTGGCTATATGTGGTGAGGCAGTCCCATAAATGATAAAGGTAGCTGGCTTCACCCATGGTATAGCATATCCCCCGATTCCAGTAGCTGCTAGCATCATTATTGCCAACCAGGAGAAATTATGCGATTTTGAGAAATGCCAACAGCTCAGGTACCATGATCACCAATCAGTTGGTCTGGAACATGAGTGTCAATAATGGTATTTTTGTGAATAGTTATGGATGAGAAATGATCAAATGAAGGCGGGGAGATGGTACTAGGCCTCAGTTCTCTGGAAGAAGGAGAATAAACGATATTCAGGGCAGGCATGATATGTCATGTCTAAGAAGCAGCAGCATGAATAGGCAGATGTAAAAGGCTATTAAGACTACAAAGCACTAGGCATCAAAAGCCCAGATAGAAATGATGGGCGGTGATTCGGGTGATACTGATGTGCCCATCAATAACAACCATGGAGATCAGTTCGATCACAGTGGAAAGGGTATGCATGGTACTTAGATCATACCCTCAGTCGATGAGTCTGCAGGAAATGGAGGGGAAAGATCCACTGAGATCGGAAG
>JAMASZ010000099.1 GCA_023301585.1 Alphaproteobacteria bacterium
GTTGATGAAATGTTTAGATGGCGTGATGATGGCGTTGCAAACGCCGAACCACGCCCTTATTTGCCGCGACTAGATTTAGAAGTCGATGAAATTTTACAAAAACACCGTATTCATTTACCAGCAGACCCATATTGGTGGGATGTTGTTGACCAGTTATTTGATGTTGGTGAATATCTTTTAGCGATTAAAGCGCAACGTTATGCGTCGCCTGTGTTAGCTGACTCGATTACGGCGTCACGTCGTCCACAAATTAGATCATTGCTAGAAGAAACGGGTGTTGGCTTAACATCTGAGAATGTTATTAACGCGTTTGAGCGTATGATTACATCATCCATTCGTGAGTTCCCAATTCTATCTGGTGTAACACAATTTGATGTGTCTTCTGCGCGTGTTTGTGCGCTTGATTTAATGGATGTATCGCCGCAAGGGGATGATTCAGCAGATCGCCAAACAGCCATCATGTATATGTTGGCGCGTCACACATTGGTACGTAGTTGGTGGGTCGGTCCAGAAATGCTGGCAACTATCCCAGAAAAATTCCGTATGTACCATGAGAAGCAATTGCAAGACATCATGGAAACACCAAAACGTCTTTGTTACGATGAATTTCACCGTACTTCTAAATCACCTGCCGTGCGTAACCAAGTTATTCGTGATGTGCGTGAGGGTCGTAAACGTGGGGTGCAGATTGCACTAACATCACAGTTACTAGATGACTTTGATGATGACATGATTGACTTGGCGACAGGTGTTTGGATTTTGGGTGCGGCGATTTCTGACCAAGCGGTTGAGAACATTAAGGATCGATTTGGTTTAACGGATACGGCGCGTGATGTTATTCGTTTCAAACTAACAGGTCCTAAATCAAGCGGTGCGCCAGTGTTGTTCGTGCTTGGTACAACATCGGGTAAATATGAACAGCACTTGATTAACACGTTGGGTCCAATTGAGTTGTGGTCCTTATCAACCTCTTCTGAGGATGTTTCTATTCGTTCAAGATTATACGAAGCATTGGGTGCTAGTCGTGCGAGACAAATGTTGGCAGCCAATTTCCCAGGCGGTAGTGCGCGTGGAGAAATTAAGCGTCGTATTATCATGTTAGCGGACCAAGGTGATACGAAGGCTGCCGCGCTACAAGAAGTTATCGAAAGCATCGTGAAAGAATTAATTGAAGCCAGTCACTCAAGCTTGGATAAATTGCCACCAGGCGAAGTGGCAGCGCCAAAAGAAAAGCCGAAGAAAAAGAAACGTAAGAAATCAGAGGACCTTGAAGATGATGGTAAAATCACATTAGGAGGACCAGCAAACCCTGCGCCAACGCCAGAGGATTTAGACAAAGAATTAAAGCAAAAAGAAAAAGCTAGAAAAGCTACTAAATCATGAGTGATGAAGACTTAAATAAAGGCAAGCCAGAAGCAGAAGTCGCTCCAGAAAAAAAAGATACTATTACCGCCGACGATACTGCCCGCGTAGAGCCTTCTGCGTCTGAAAAACCTATGGAAAGCCCGCAAATAAAGGCTCCAGAAAATAATGCTGATGTTGCGCCTGCTAGTGGTGAGAAAGTGCCAGTAGAAAACTCTATTGCTGACCCAGCTGAACCTGCTTTAAAGACTAAAGAAGAAAAGTTATCTGACGCCACAGAAACCAAAGCGCCAGAAGAAAATAAAGTAGAAGGTGATAAAAAACCTGATGCAGATTCTACGCAAAAAACAGCAGCACCTGAAAGTTCTGAAGGAGCAGGTTCTGTTAAAACTGATGAAGACGATGACGTTGTTGTAGAAGACATCAAGGGCAAGGCACGTTTTGATAAAGATAAAATTGAGCTTCTAAAGAAAAAATATTTAACAAAAGAAAATCAACTTATTGGCGGTGTTCTTTTAGGCGGCGCTATTTTAATTTTAATTGTTTATAGCATGATGAATAAAGATGGGCCGCAGGGGTCGATTTTATATGGTATTTGTAGTGCGTATTTAGAGCAACAATTAGCGTTCCCAGAATCTGTGCGTCATAACGCTGTTGACCAATATCAACGTGCGGTTCGTATATATTACACTGCCCATGGAACCTTTGGTGAGTACAGATTAGAGACGATTGAGTGTGCTTTCAAGCGAGACCCACAATATGGGTTATTAGTAGAAACAATTATCTTTAATCATGTTCGCCCTATCACGAAAAAGAAACCGATTAAAGGCAAGGGACGTTTGTATCAAGTGACGGAAAAAAACATTGATAAGTTTAATAAGTCTGGATCGGTTAATGCGATTATCATGGGCAATCCTGATTTAACATTGCCAGTGCGTAAAGAAAACTTACTTGAAAATATTAAGTAGCTTATGGCTGTTAGTTTTTTATGCCCATTGTTTGGCGCATGAAAAAAAGCTTTGAGGGTTTTATTTTTTGTACTGCGCGCAAACCAATTTTTCTTATCAATTTCACCGATTTAAAATTATTTGAAAATAATTTATTAAGCATGTCTGTGCCGATTGCCATCGCGGTATTATCAGGGCGGCGCGCGTTTTGATATTTTTCTAAAATACTCAAGTCACCAATATCTTTATTATCTTTTTTTGCGTTGGATAAAATTGAAACAAGCGCGTCAATATCACGAAGCCCCAAATTTAAACCCTGCCCAGCAATAGGGTGGATACCGTGCGCAGCATCGGCGATTAGCGCCATTCTGGGTGCTACATATTCGCTCGCGTGTAGGAAATTTAAGGGGTAGGCAAGGCGTTCACTGATGGGGGTGATAGTGCCGTAACGTTTAGGGAACCTTGTTTGTAGCGCTGCTTTGAAGGTTTGTTCGTTATAATCAAAGGCAGATTTCTTGGTGCTTTTGGTCTTGGCTGGCTGCGTCCAGACAACAGATGAGCGGTGATTACCTTTAGCGTCATCAGACATAGGAAGAATAGCAACGGGTCCATCTTCGTGGAAATGTTCAACGGCGATATTATCATGAGCGTTTTCGTGGGTAACGATAGAAACGAGTGCAGTTTGATTGTAAGACCATTTTTTTGTTTCGATATTGAGCCAATTACGCATAAAAGAGCCACGACCATCAGCACCAATAATCAACGGAGCGGATAGGGTTTTTCCATTTTCTAAAACAACATCAACATGGCTGTCGTGAAGGTTAAAATTTTCAACCTTTTGCGATGATAAATGCTTTACATTTTTTTGTTTCTTAAGCGCCTTGTATAAAGCCTGTTTGATTTTTATATTTTCAATGACCCAACCAAAGGCGCGGTTATCATTGCTTGATATTTCTTGGGTTAACTCTTTTTGTGTGAAGTCCATAAGGACAGGGGAATCACCTTCTAACACTTCGATGTTTAAAATGGGACAGGCATATTTTTCTAAGTTTTTCCAGATACCAGTGGGTTCAATTATTTTTTGAGAACCGAATGAAATTGCAGTTGTGCGTTTATCAGCAGGGGCGCTACATTTTAAATCATCGCGGTCGATGCAGATAACTTTAAAGTCGGATTTGGCGAGTAATAAGCTGAGTGTTAGACCTGCTAACCCGCCACCACAAACGATTATATCGGCATCGTGGTTGCTCATGCTTGGTCACTTAAATGAGCTTTTAACATTAAAATATCCATCCAAGTCGCACGTTTTTGTGCAGGTGTATTCAATAAGTAATTTGGGTGGTAAGTTACAAGTAATGGCGTTCCTTCATAGTCATGGAACTTACCACGTAGTTTTGAAATGGTGTCTTTTGTTCCGAGTAATGCTTGGGCAGGAAGTCCGCCACTACAGATAATTACTTTTGGTTTTACTAGTTCAATATGGCGCTTTAAAAATGGCAATGAAATATCTGTTTCGGCTTGGTTAGGAGCGCGGTTTCCCGGAGGGCGCCAATTTAATAAATTAGTCAGATAAATCGCTTTAGTGACATCATCACTGACGCGCGACAAATTGATAGACGCGAAAATTTTATCTTGTAATTGACCAATTGCCCCTTGGAATGCGATACCCGTTGCATCATCATCGTCGTATGGGGTGTCGCCAATCACCATAATTTCTGCCTTAGGATTTCCATCGGCAAAAACCATATTTGTTGC
>JAMASZ010000100.1 GCA_023301585.1 Alphaproteobacteria bacterium
TGCATACTGACTAAGTTCTTGAATGACTCGCGGTGACGGTCAACGCAGAATGGGTCAGATAAACTCAATGAAACTTTACGACCGGCTTCATGGGCCAAGCGCGCAGATTTAACAAATGCTTCCATTGCTTGTGGTGGATCATATAAATACCCCTCAAGGTAGACTACTTTTGCTTTTGAGATTAAGTCTTCATCTATGTCCTTAGGTGTTAACTCTACTGCCGCACCAAGATACGTGTTCATCGTACGGTCGCCATCTGGCGTGATCAAAATCATGCAGTGACCTGTTGAAACATTTCCTGTTAAACGCTCTGTTTCATAATGCGCGCCCAAATCTTTTAACGATTTAATGAAAGAATTTCCAAGTTCGTCATCAGCAACCTTACCGATATACGCACCTTTACCACCAAAGGAACTGAAACAAGCCATAGTGTTCCCTGCGGAGCCACCTGACATTTTTGTTGGGTTAGCCATGTCGCTGAACAACTCAATAGAGCGGTCAGCGTCGATTAAATTCATCGAGCCTTTTTCCATGCCGTTGGCTTCTTTTTCTTTAGCCAAATACTCTTCTGTTGCTTCTGACAACACATCAACGAGGGCATTTCCGATGGTAATTAATCCATATTCAGGGTCAGACATAAAATTTCCTTAATTTATTGTGATATTGTATTCAAATGTATTATAACCCTTATATCTCTATATTTTGTCACGAGAAAGGCAAGGGCAAGCAGGCTTTATGGCTAAAAAGACCACAGAAAAAACGTTGAAAGATAAAGTAATCGACTCCGCGCTGGAGCTCGCAAGCGCGCAAGCTTGGGAGAATATATCTTTTAAGGAAATTATTGACCATGCTGATGTCGCTTTGGCTGACGCGCATGAATATTTCGATGATAAATCAGATATTATCATTTCTTATGGACGTCGTATTGACCGTACAATATTTGACAATTGTGTCTTTGCAGAGGAAGAGGGCGCATCGACGCTTTCTTGCCGTGAAAAGTTATTCGACTTAATGATGGAACGCTTTGACGTGTTGAATGAAAACCGCGACGCTGTTTTATCTATTCTAAATTCCGTTAAGGGTGATCCCAAACAACTTATTATCAGCCTGCCACATATTGGTCGTACAATGGAACGTATGCTCGACCATGTTGGCATTCGTAACGATGGCATTTGCGGGGCGGTAAACGTCACAGGTTTAAGTGCGCTTTATATCCATGTTTTACGAGTCTGGAAAAAAGACGATAGTGCCGATATGGCAAAAACGATGGCATCACTGGATAAGGCGCTGGAACACGCTGAGAGCTTGTTCAATGATTTTGAAAATAAAGATTTCTTAGGTGGTCTGTCCTCCATTAAAGACAGCATCTTTAATAGAAATAAGAATGACTAAAGCTATCGCCGAGCGCGGACTTCCTAAAAATTGGGCAAAAGACCCAAGGCATTTTCAGATTTTAGCGTTGAGCAGTTTACTGACATTATTATTTGTTTGGAGCGACTTCGCTCCGACAGGGCAAATATTACTTCTAACGCTTTCATCGACGTTAATCGCTCAGTTTGTCTTCGTTAAAATATTCTCTGTACCAAAATTTGATTTCCGCTCCCCACTTATTACGGGATTGTCATTGTGCTTGTTGCTTAAGGTCAGCATGTTATGGCTCTACCCTGTCGCTGGTATTGCCGCTATGGCATCTAAATTTTTAATTCGCTGGGATAATAAACACATCTTTAATCCCGCAAACGCGGCAATTGTATTCGGCTTAATACTCTTACCTGAAATGGTCTGGATATCGCCAGGACAGTGGGGAAGCGCGCTTTGGTTGGGTTTTTTACTCATATGTTTAGCAATCATGGTGTTGGGGCGCACGGGGCGTGCTGATATCTCGCTATTCATGCTCGGAAGCTGGTTTGCACTGCTTTTAGGGCGCGCTTTATGGCTTGACGACCCTTTAGATATCCCCATGCACAACGCCCAAAGTGGCGCACTTCTTATTTTCGCCTTCTTTATGGTGTCTGATCCTAAGACGACACCCGATCACAGGCTTGGTCGTTTAATATTCGCCATCAGCGTTGCACTCATCGCTTATATATTGCAATATCATTACCAAGTGCGAGAAGGAATATTTTATGCATTATTCGCGGTGTGCTGTTTTACACCAATAATTGATTATTTTCTAAAAGATACTAGATACCACTGGAGCAAACCTCAGGAGACAAAAACATGATGAGAACTCTTTTTTTACTAACATTACTTTTAACGTTCATGGGCACAAACCAAGCAAATGCTTTTTGTGGTTTTTATGTAGCAAAGGCAGATGCTGATTTATTTAATGGCGCATCAAAGGTCGTGATGTCACGAAGCGAAGGTCGTACCGTTATGACCATGGCGAATGACTTCCAAGGCGATACAAAAGATTTCGCAATTGTTATTCCTGTTCCGACAGTGGTGACAAAGGCGCAAGTTAATGTTGCCGACAACAAATTAATCGACCATTTAGATGCGTATACCGCACCACGCTTGGTTGAGTATTTTGACAGCGACCCATGTCAGCGTTACATGCAAATGGAAATGATGGCAACGACTGCTGACTCTGCTCCAAGGTCTGCAATGATGAAAAAAGGTAGGTCAGCTAAATCATTGGGCGTTACTATTGAAGATAGCTACACCGTTGGTGAGTATGACATCTTAATCCTTTCTGCAAAACAAAGCGATGGCTTGTATAAATGGCTAAACCAAGAAGGTTACCAACTTCCTAAAGGTGCTAAT
This sequence comes from Alphaproteobacteria bacterium, assembly GCA_023301585.1. Classification (GTDB taxonomy): domain Bacteria; phylum Pseudomonadota; class Alphaproteobacteria; order Micavibrionales; family Micavibrionaceae. The sequence goes on from JAMASZ010000100.1 coordinate 2,767, forward strand.
AAAGTTTTGGGTAGTTACATTAAACAAGACATGAAATTCTTTGTTGCTAAAGTAAACTTGAAGAAGTTTGAAAAATCAGGTTTCACTTACTTGCGCCCTCTACAGGTTGCATATGAATCTGAAAAGTTCATGTTGCCGGTACGTTTAGGAACTCTAAATGCAAGCGGACCACAGGACTTATTACTGTTCACGTTAAGCAGTAAAGGACGTGTTGAGCCAACAAACTACCGCACAACTAAAATCCCAACAGGCGATAATATTCCATTATTCGTTAAGGATGAGTTTGGTGAATTCTACAAAGCAATGTTTGAAACATCTGTGAAAAAAGAGAAAATGAAATCTGTTTTCTTGGAGTATGCTTGGGACATGGCTTGGTGTGACCCTTGTGCCGCAGATCCATTACCACCTGAATCGTTACGTAAGCTGGGTGTTTGGTGGTTAAACCAACCGCCTGCAAATGTGAAGCCTATGCCAGGGCAACCTCAATCACGTCGTATCATGCCACCACGTGGTGGTGCAGTGAATGTATATGCAACACGTATGCACGTTCGCTACACGGCTGATACTTTCCCAGAAGATATTGTGCTTCAAGAAACAGATGACCGTAAAAACTTCCAAGGGCGTTACGTTATGCAACACCCATGGAAAGAGGGCGCATCCTGTGAAGCAGCAAACAGCTACTACGCTGGCTTGGTTGACCGTTACGAAAAAGAAGCGAAGACGTTAGCTAACCTAACAGGTTGGGACATTTCTGATATCCGTAAGAAAATGGAAAAGAACGGTCAATCATTCGACAAAGCGCCTATTAAACCAGGCGGTAAATGGTACGAACAAATGTGGAATGAGTAATCGTTTTACTTGAGAGTTTTATAAGGATAGCGGGTTAAGTTTTTAATCCGCTATTTTTTAACCTGCAATACGTTCCAAGATACGATGCTCTTGATAAAGTTCGGCGAGGGCACTCACCATTACATCAATATCAGATTTTTTGTGCGCTGCCGTCGCAGTTAAGCGCATACGCTCTGTTCCTTTTGGAACGGTTGGGTAATTAATTGGCTGAACGTAAATATCGTAATCGTTTAATAAAATATCTGTTACCGCCTTACAGCAAACCGCATCACCAACAATCAATGGAACAATGTGACTATCGCCCTCCAGATAAGGTAAATCATTTTTCTCTAACGCATCTTTTAAATAGCGCGCATTCATATGCGCTGTTTCGCGTTC
>JAMASZ010000101.1 GCA_023301585.1 Alphaproteobacteria bacterium
CGTACAGTTGGTGCCGGCGTTGTCGGGAAAATTATTGAGTAATATTTTGTAAGAAGCTCAGGCGGGCAAGCCCGCTACGCTGATTACATTTAAGAATTTAAGAAGGTCGCTAAAATTAGCGACCTTTTTTATTGACTCTACTAAATCTATTTGGTTTTATGAAAATATACATAATAGAGGAGTTAAAAATGTCAAAAGCCAAATTCACCCAAGAAGATAAATCTTTAATTAGTGAGGTTTTAAGACCTTTAAGCGTTGCTTACGCTAAGGCTACAAACGGACACTTTCCAGACGTAATAGACGATACTACATTAGCTATTAAAGACTTCATTCAAGCTAGTGACAGAGATGGCGCCATGGCCCATTTACAAGAAATGCTAGAAGCGACACCATTTAAAACTTTTGCTGATGTGACTCCACAGGCTGTTACTGGGCATTGTACTAACGGCTAAGTCTTAGTAAGGCATTGGTGATAAAGACAGTGTTGTGATTTTATCAGGTCCCGCTTGAGGGGCAATGCTATTGCTTAAATTAGCCATTGCGATGGTTGTGCCATCTAGTTCTTCGTAACTAGGTTTCTTTTTAAAGCTGACTAAGTCCATTGCGTGGGCGGAAATATCTTTTCCTGTTTGTACTTGCGTGATGGCGTTTGCTGTTCCTGTGACGGCACCGACGGGACCGCCATAGAGACCGCCCCCAATAATCTGTGACACAGGGTGAATGGTGTCATTTGTCATTTCACGATAAATTGATCCAACAATTGGAATATGATGTAGGGGATTTACAACATCGACCACGTCCTTGAATTGGAAAGCATCCTGTTTAGCTACTTTTGGTTGTAAATTATTGGGGGCGTAGGCGTTGCTTAATTTACTATTAAATCCATCAACATCACCGCGTGCTGCGCGCTCTAAATTGGTCAGAATTTCTTGTGGTGCTTGGTTGGGTAACGCGCTGTCTAAACTAAGCGTTTTAGGTTTTTTCCAAGATTGTACAGATTTATATTGTTCAGCTTGCGCTGTACGATGGTCATGGTCTGCGATGTATGTTGTTTGTACCATGGTTTTATATTTGCAAATGCCATGCCAGTTGCAAATATATGAAAAACAAGGGCTTAAGCGCGTTTTCTACTAAAAATATAGATTTTTATTGTTGTTTTTTACCGTAAAGGGTAGTTTTTCCCTATTATGATAGAAATTATTTCCAGTGATGATTTTCAGCAAAATCTTTTAAAACAGGCGATTAATCGGCTGAACATTGATGTTGTTGTTAAAGAGAATCCTGACGTAACTAGCGAAGCAGATTTGTTTATCAGTATTGCTGAAAGTGATTTTACAGAGGCTCAAAAAAAAGAAATTCTATGTCATGCGGACATTATTCCAGGTTTTATTCTAACATCGGACGAGGCGGTTTTTTCAAACGAAGAAGCTAAAAAATTTGAAGAGGTAATGTCATTGCCTTTAAGAATTGGTCATTTACTAAAATACATTCAGTTGTTTTATCAGCATAAAATTCTTTTGAAAAATCAGCAACCGATTGAGCTTAATCAATTTTTATTTAAACCAAATGAAAATAAGTTGAGCTATAAGAAAAATAATCAAGACATACAGTTGACTGAAAAAGAAAATTTTATTCTATATTTTCTGTATCAAAACAAAGGTCAATCCGTTTCACGTGAAACACTATTGGAAGAGATATGGGGATATAGTGATGATATTGAAACACACACACTGGAAACTCACATCTATCGTTTAAGGCAAAAAATAGAGGAACTCTCTAAAATCAATGATGTTATTAAAACAAATGATGAGGGTTATTATTTAGAACTTTAATTTTTCTAATTGGACAGCGTTCTTTAAGCTTTCAACAAAACTCTCAGCGCGTTCAATACGAATTTCTTGTAAACCTTTTTTCTCCAAAGCGTCTAGATCTGCAATTAATTGATATATATCCCTTACTTCTTTAGATTCAATTTTTTCTATGTCGGTTAAGTCTGGCTTATCATTGTCAGAATAGGCACGGTCTTGATTCTGCTCTGCCATCGCTTGATAAGCCCTTACTGCCTTTGCATTGTGACTATTGGTTGGTCGTCTACTTTCATGTGGTCGAGACTGAACCGCAGGCTTTTCGCTGGATATGGTCGGGATACCAGTTACATCATCAGAATTTTTAGTAAAATTAATTAAGAATGTTCTTAACGCTTGAACGGATACGTTCGTGCTATCTTCCCACATATCCGATGCGTTAGAATCATCTTTATCAGGGCTGTTTTTTTTGCCCTGTTGGTCACGCTCTTCATGTGGAATTTTTTGACGTGTGTCATTTGATTCCGCTTGCCTGAATGTCGTTTTGAATAAAGGTCCTAATTGAGAAAAAATATTTTTACTCCTTTACGGGTTCTTTAACTTCACTAGATTTACCAAATTCAGGTAAGTCCAGAACGCGTGGTGCTCTTGTTGGAATGGTTCGGTGAATATACAGCTCATTAATTTTTTTCTTATTTGGTGAAACATACCAAGGCGCAGAATATTCCCACAATAAAAGACCATCCTCATTCCAAATAGATAAAGACACAATGTCTGTATATAGGGCCCATTGTTCAAGGCCATCAATCATCAGTGGTTTGTCTATATTTGCCTTATCGGCGCGAAGCTCCGCAGTCATAATAAATTCTTTACTAGGCGTCACTCCTAATTTTCTTAAAAAATCATATTCATGTTTTTCAATATCATCATTCATAATTTTTTGCATGTGATAGGGAATTAGTATGAAACGAGAGTCTAAAAAATCATAAGGGAAATAAGAAGCTTCTGGGGCACTCACAAAAGTAATAGGTAGTTTATAAGCGTCTTTTTCATCTTTGCTACTAGCTTGAACAACTGTTGGTTTTAATTTTACTTTTGTATGCACAATAATAAAATGGCGTTCTGGGTTGAAGCGTTGATAAGACCTTTTCAACCTAACTTTTTCTTGGTTATATATTTTTTCTCGGCGCGCCCATGGTGTAATGCTGTATGGAGGGCGAGTTTTAATCCAACTATCCCAATTTGGTGCTGCATTGCCCATTTTATAGAAAGCTAAGGCAATTTGCTCTGTCGGTGTTGAATTTCGATTCAGTTGCGCCTGAGCATCATCACTAAAGATCACGCCTATTAAAATTAGTGTTAATAATATAATTTTGTTCATCATGACTTATAAGGTTCTTTAATTATTAAGGAAATTTATCCATACATCTATATTGTATCAAAATAATGAATTATTTGCTAAAAGCTTTTGCTATGGATGAAGAAGATAAAAAGAAGCGTTTTTTAACACAAGAAGATCAAGATTTGTGGCGAGAATATACGCAAGGCTCTGAATCTATTGAAGAAGCAGAAGAAATGCCTGCCATTGAGGACTTGGAGGATGAGGTGGGTTTGCCCCCTGAAAAAGCTACGAAAGCTATAGATTTACCTCAGGAATCTTCAGTAAAAACAACGAAATCACCCAGAAGAGCATTAATTAACGATGAATCTCATCAATTAGATAAGCGTACTGATATAAAACTTAAATCAGGACGAATGCCTATTGAGGGTAAATTAGACCTACATGGTTTAACGAAGGCACAAGCACATGAGGAATTAAATTACTTCTTGCAAGAATCCCATTATCAAAAAAAGCGTACAGTCTTGGTGGTCACTGGTAAAGGAAAGTCAAAATCAACGAGCGATGATTGGTTAACGACAGGTCAAGGTGTTTTAAAGAACTCTGTGCCGCAATGGTTGAATGAGAATCCGTTAAGACGCATTGTTTTAAAGTTTTATCAAGCACAGCCAAATCATGGCGGTTCAGGAGCGCTGTACGTTTATTTAAAACGCCAGAGGTAGCGTTGAATATACTATCTTACAACCAATAAATTAGCTGTTTTATCTATTCTCTGTTCAACGTTTTTATCTGTGGCTGGTCGCGTTAGGGTCGTTGTTATCGTATAAACACCCTCTGCCAATGGTACACCTTTCAGTTTTTTACCAGTGTAGTAAAACTGACGCGCACGCTCTTTCTCTTGTATGATTTCATGGCTATTGATGAGCTTGTTGTTAGGGTCGAAGATTTTCATTGTGATGACATCACCTGTACGTACACCGTACAACATACCCCAACCCGCTAATAATTCAGTATCAGGCTTTATGGATTTAGGCGGTGTAATATCTTTTTCTAATGTCTTTAAATCTGGGACAGTGTTTTGTAACCCTGTTGCTAAAATAACCATTGGTTGATATTTTATTTGTACGTCTTTATCCCATAGACGTGCCTTTGATTTTCCACAATTTTGATCGTGTGTTAGCCCTGTAAAGGGATCAAGGATTTTTCCGTCTTGCATGACGCCCAAATGTACGTGTGGAAATTGGGTAAAGCCTGATAGTCCTACCTGACCAATTTGGTCACCTGCTTTGACTTTTTGTCCAGCCTTCACGGTCACGGAACCTTGGCGCATGTGACAGTAAATTGTTTCTAATCCATTGCCATGGTCGATTAAAACAGCATTCCCGCATTCTTTTCTATCTAACTTCACTTGTTCAATATCTTCTGGGCTTGCCCAGCGGTCAGGCTGGTTGTCACGGACACGCTTAATCGTTCCATCTTTCACAGATAATACGGGGACACCTTCTGCCATAGCAACACCATCTAAAACGGCGAAGTCAGTGCCTTTGTGCCCGTCATAGGTACGTGCACCACAGCTATGATCTAAATTTTGACCATCATCAGCAATCATATCGACGTAGTTGATAACCCAACAATCACTTCCAAGGGTGCAGTTAAGGGGAAGTTGAAGCTCAGGCGCCTTACTAATTTTAATAAAGGGACTGTTTGTTCCATTTTCAACGGCATTAGAGGAAGGCGCGCTAAAAAGAGTTAAAAAAGCTAGTAAAAGGACTATATAAGGATTAAATTTCATAAAGATTAACTATCTTATATCCACCTAAAACACAAGATATTAGTTGACATAATGCTATGTAAATGTTTAATAAGGTGGATTAATTACAAGGTAATACCATGGATAAAGCCATTATAATCGATAAAGCCGAAGGAACTCAGCAGGAATTAGACGCTGATAACTTTGCTGTTCTTTTAAGAGAATATCCTGATTTAAAAAGTAGTGTATTACTGCGTGACAATGAAACAGCAAATCCAGTTGTTTTTAGACCTACAAGTTATCGTGATGGTAACGAGGTTCGTGTAAGGGCGCATTTTGCATTTGCTTCTGGCTATGCCCCACATGAAGAACATGTTTTTAATAACCCTAAAGGGTATAGCACCATTACAGAAGCGGTTGAAGCTGATGCGAAGATTGTGTTGAGCCATAATGCAGGTTTGTCATACAGAAAATTAGATTTCAGACAAATGATGTTCCCAGGTGCGTTGCCTGTTGAAGAGTGGAAGGGTGCAAACCAAGGAAATTACATTAGTGTTTCAGTTAAAACGGCAGGAGAGGCCGTAAGAAAAATTCAAACTGTTGGCGCTGTGAATGAAGATGTTCGCCTGAACGATACTATATTTGCATTATATCGCGGTTCAGTCATTCCATACCGTGAGTATTTCTTGGGACAAAGAACACAAGACATGACGCAACTTTATCATAACTTAACCAATGAAGTATCTGGTCTAGCTTTAGGTAATTCGCGGGTTGTTGGTTTCCCACGGTTGTTTCAATTTGTAGCTACTCAAAGAACTATTGAGCGTAAATGTGCCAATGGTGTTCAGGGGCATATTGCTTATGCGGATGGGCGTGTTCATTTTAATCAATTAGTGTTTTCACAACAGCCACAAAAGGCTGGCGCGGAGAAAACCGAATTTCTCTCGCGCGTTTGGGAGAAGCTGGTCGCTGGAAATGGTGAGCTATATGTGATGGCGAGTCCATCAGTAACAATTGGTAAAGAGCCAGATAAATGGGCGCAAACAAGATGGATTGTCACAGATGTTGATTCGCAGTTAATGCCGATTAAAAATAATCCGCAACCTAGATATGATTCATCCTTATTTCGACCTCAAGAGTTAATTGCAGCTTAGAGAATAAATTTACTTAAATCTGTGTTCTCTGCTAGTTCTGCTACGTTGTCTTTTACGTCTTGACTGTCGATGATTATTTTTTCGCCAGAGCGGTCAGATGCTGTGAATGAAATTTCATCTAATAATTTTTCCATTACTGTCAGCAAACGACGCGCCCCGATATTTTCGACCGTCTCGTTTACTTCATAGGCTATACGGGCAATTTCGTTGATGGCGTCATCAGTGAAGTCTAGCTCAACGCCTTCAGTTCCTATCAATGCTTTATATTGGCGAATAAGGCTGTTTTCTGTTTCGGTTAGAATGCGGACAAAGTCTGATTCTGTAAGCGCGCGTAGTTCCACGCGAATGGGCAAACGCCCTTGAAGCTCTGCTAATAAATCAGATGGTTTTGCGTGATGAAATGCACCACTAGCAATAAATAAAATATGGTCTGTTTTTACATTACCGTGTTTTGTTGTAACATTAGTTCC
>JAMASZ010000102.1 GCA_023301585.1 Alphaproteobacteria bacterium
GCTTTTGTCCATGTTCCGAATGTTTCATCATTCCAAGGGGCAGGGGGCAATAGCTCTGAAGCTTGGTTCATGAATTCTTTATCTTCAGCATCAACCACAGGCGTTACGCTACCGTTGACCATTTCCCACCATTCTTGAACATCTTTTAAACATTCTAGGTTTGAATGAACACCATTCCAAAATTCTTCATTAATATGGTCTAAACCTAACTCCGCTAACTTGTCTTTAGCTTCAGCAAAAGTTGTTTCATTTAAAATTTTAGCATTTAAACGGAGCAATTCATCACTATCAAACTTTGGTGTTGAGCGTGAGAATTTTGAGAAATCAAAAGTTTCAATTAACTCGTCCACTGTCCTATGTGGCTCAATCGGATCTGATGTTCCGAGACGGGCAAGCAAAGATACAATAGACATAGGCTCCAGACCTTCATCATTTTTAATATCTTTAAGGCTCATCGCGCCTAGACGTTTAGAAAGCTTTCCGCCTTCTGTATCTGACACTAATGACAGATGCGCAAATTCAGGCGCTTTACCTGCAATAGCCTCAAACATTTGAATATGTGTTGCTGTGTTCGATACATGGTCTTCGCCACGAACAACATGAGTGATTTCAAAATCAACATCGTCAATAACTGAACATAAGTGATAAAGCGGCGTTCCATTTTCACGAAGAACAACAGGGTCAGACATGTCAGCCCCGTTAAATTCAACATCACCACGGATTAAATCTGTCCATTTAATTGGGGCATGATTTAATTTGAAACGCCAATGTGGGTTACGTCCATCAGCTGTATGTTTTGCAATTTGTTCGCCGGTTAATTCTAAAGCTGCACGGTCATATGTCGGTGGTTTTCCACGTGACAATTGTGCTTTACGTTTTAAGCCCAATTCTTCTGGCGTTTCATAACAAGGGTATAGGCGACCATCAGCTTTCAGCTTTTCGATTACTTCATCATAACGCTCTAAACGGTTATTCTGATTTTCTTTCTGATCCCAACCAATACCGAGCCATTTTAAGCCATCTTCAATCGCAACTTCATATTCTTTTTTAGAGCGCTCAGTATCTGTATCATCAATACGAAGAAGTAATTGACCATCATGTTTTTTACAAAACAACCAAGTGATAAGGGCAGTACGAGCGTTTCCAATATGAAGGAAACCAGTAGGTGAGGGCGCGAAGCGAACTTTAACAGTCATAATTTTGAATCTCTATTGTTATACGTAATTTTTACGTCTTTTCGTGAGTGATTTCAACCAGTTGTTTTAAAATGGTTCGTGATCGGGTATCTGCGGTCACGTCCAAATGCTTTTGGTGTGATTTTAACCCCTGGTGGTGCTTGTTTGCGTTTGTATTCAGCCAAGTCTAGCAGGCGCCAAACACGGTATACAGTATCTTTGTCATAGCTGTTTTGTTCAATGATTTCTTCGGGCGATAAATTAAGCTCAATCAAGCTTTCCAAAATCGTATCTAAAACATCATAAGGCGGCAGGCTGTCTTGGTCAGTCTGGTCAGGCTTTAACTCTGCGCTAGGTGCTTTATCGATGATATTTTCTGGGATGACCATGCCTTGTTTATTACGCCATTCTGACAAGGCGTATACTTGCATCTTATATAGGTCCTTAAGCGCATTAAACCCGCCACACATATCACCGTAAAGCGTGGCATAGCCAACCGCCATTTCGGATTTGTTACCCGTAGACAGAACCATTTTTCCAGTCGCATTTGAAAGCGCCATTAAAATGACACCGCGCGCGCGTGATTGAATGTTTTCAAATGTTGTGCCTGCATTATTTTTATCAATGTGAGGTGCCAGCATATTGCCATAGGCTTTCATTGCTTCTTCAATTGAAATATTATCTAGCTTAACACCTAAAGCGTCAGCGCAAGCCTGCGCATCGTCTAAACTTTCTTGAGACGTGTAAGGTGAGGGCATCATTACGCAATGCACATTTTCTGCGCCTAGGGCATCAACGGCAATAGCGGCAGAAAGGGCGCTGTCGATACCGCCAGATAAGCCAATTAAAACGCCCTTGAATCCATTCTTACGAGCATAGTCTTGCAAACCTAAAGTAACACCTTTGTAGATTTCTTCTGTCTTGCTTAAATTTAGTGTTATCTCAGCGCTCTCTTCAAAACTAAAATTAGTAATATTTTCCTCAAAGGCGGGAAGCTGGCAGATAACTTCTGATTGAGCATTCATAACAAAAGACTGCCCATCAAAAACAACTTCGTCCTGACCACCAACTTGGTTAACGTATATTAGTGGAAGGATTGTCTCGCTAACACGTGCTTTGGCTTCGACCATGCGTCGCTTATAAATGTCAGTTTGGTAAGGGCTTCCATTTGGTACGATTAAAATGTCAGCACCTTGTTCCTGCAAATGTTTTGCCGCGTCTGTATGCCACATATCTTCACAAATCATAATACCTAATTTGGTGCCATTGTAGTCGAAAACATCAGGTAACTCACCATGGGTAAAGACGCGTTTTTCATCAAAGATACCGTCATTAGGCAGGCGATGCTTGTAGATGATATGTTTGATATCTCCTTGCGAGATACAAAGCACACAATTGAAGATTTTATCATTTTCACGCCAAGGTGTAGGGAGAAGGATTAATTTGTTAGATGATTTTGTTTCTTTAACAAAGGCATTAATTTTATTCATTAATGTGTCAATGAAGTGATGATTAAGAATTAAGTCATCAGCAGGATATCCAGTGGTAATGCTTTCAGAAAAAACCAGAATACTGGTTTTCTCCGAGATATTATGAAATGTTTTTTCTATTAAAGAAAAATTACCTTCTAAATCACCAACGACAGGGTTTAATTGCGCGAGGGCGTAAGTAAAGGCAGTCATTGATTATTATTTTGACCCGCCAGGACCAACTGGAGCACCCAGTGCAATACTTGAGTAACTACCATAGCGACTCGCATATTCAGCACGGTCAGCATCTACAGTAGCTGCTGGGCTTTCTTCTGCAGGCGTTGTATTCACTGTACGCAGGTGAGCAGCACTTTCACCAAAAGCACTATCTAATACAGCATTGTGAGCAGCTTGTTCTGCTTGAGTTTTATCAGTCATAACATATTCCTCTATTATTACATTGTTGATGAAGTGTTTATAGCAGATTCTCTTTTAAAGAGTCTACATGTTTTTTTACATAAGCCTATTTTTTAATGCTTTTTAACTCATCTGCAACCAAGAAGGCCAGCTCCAATGCTTGGTTAGCATTCAAACGCGGGTCACAGGCTGTGTGGTAACGGCTAGATAAGTCTTCTTCCGTTACATCATGCGAACCACCGACACATTCAGTGACGTCCTGACCAGTCATTTCAAAGTGAACACCACCTGGGTGCGTGCCTTCAGCTTTGTGAACATTAAAGAACCCTTTAACTTCGGCGAGAATATTATCGAAGCGACGTGTTTTGTAACCAGTGCTAGATTTTTCAATATTGCCGTGCATCGGATCACAAATCCAAACGACATTACGACCTTCTTCTTTAACGCGACGTACTAGAGGGGTAAGCTTTTCTTCCACTTGTTCATGCCCCATTCGCGCAATTAACGATAGGCGTCCTGGAATGTTATCTGGGTTGATAGTATCAATCAATTTTATCAACGTATCCGCATCTAATTCTGGCGGTACTTTCATGCCAATTGGGTTGTTAATACCGCGGACAAATTCAATCTGTGCACCATCAGTTTGTTGTGTGCGGGCACCAATCCATAAGAAATGCGCAGAGGTGTCGTACCAGTCTTCACTAATACTATCTACACGTGTCATTGCTTCTTCGTATGGTAATAACAATGCTTCGTGACAGGTGTAAAAATCTGTTTCGCGCATTGAAGGAACTTTCGTACTGTCAATTCCACAAGCCTTCATAAAGGTAAGTGCCTGGTCAATATCGTGTGCCAATGCTTCGTAACGCTCACTTAATGGGCTGTCTGACACAAAATCTAAATTCCAATTGTGAACCTTGTTTAAGTCTGCATAACCACCTTGTGCAAATGCGCGAAGTAAGTTTAGTGTTGCTGCTGATTGGTTATAAGCACGTATCATACGCTCTGGGTTTGGAACACGTGCTTCTTCAGTGAAGTCTAATTTGTTGATGATGTCACCACGGTAGCTAGGGAGTGTTACGCCATCAATTGTTTCTGTGTCAGAAGAACGAGGCTTCGCAAATTGACCAGCCATACGACCCATTTTAACAAT
>JAMASZ010000103.1 GCA_023301585.1 Alphaproteobacteria bacterium
ATAATGACAGTGCAGGCTTTGATATTGAAGCGTGTGTCTTGTTTAAAGATAGTTTGTTTAATACAGCCATAGAGGTGTCTATGGAGGGGCGCGTATCTATAAAAGGGCAAGAAGTCCTTATTAAAGGACTTGATGTTCCTGACGCTACGTTGAGCTAAGTTTTAACAGTTTCTCTTTGACCAAATAGAGCTGTACCAACGCGGATATGGGTAGCGCCAAGGGGAATAGCTTTTTCGAAATCACTGCTCATACCCATACTTAAATTTTCCAACTTATGTTGTTTAGCTAGTTTGGCGAGTAGCGCGAAATGTGGCGCTGGAGCTTCGTCAAATGGTGGGATACACATTAGTCCTGTGATGGTTAAATTGTAGCCTTCGCATTCTTTTAGAAGCGCTGGAAGGTCGGCAGGGATAACGCCTGCTTTTTGTTCTTCTTCGCCGACATTGACCTGAATGAAACACTCAATTTTTTTGTTCTTCTTTTCGATTTCTTGCGCGATTACACGTGCTAGCTTTGGACGATCAATTGTTTCGATAACATCAAATAGCGCAACAGCGTCTGAAGCCTTGTTAGTTTGAAGTGATCCAATTAAATGCAGTTTTAGATCAGGATAATTTTTGCGATGTTCTAGCCAATGCTCCTGTGCTTCCTGAACGCGGTTTTCACCAAAGAGGCGTTGTCCTGTGTCTAGTGCATCTTGAAGAGCTTGGGCAGGCTGCACCTTGCTAACGGCGACAAGGTTAATGTCACTAGGGGCGCGGTTAAACTTTTTTGCTTGTTTGCTAATGGCGTTTTGGACGCTGTCAAAATTTTCTGAGATTTTTGTTTTAGTCATAGGATTATATATACAGATAAAGCGGAGATAAAAAAAGAGGCGCTAAAAAAGCGCCCCTTAAAATTCTTATAAGTTACTAACTAATCAAAGATTAGAAGTTAACTTGGATACCAGCAAGAGCTGAAGTCGCATCAACTGATGTAGCACCGAATTCATGTTCGATTTGGCTTACAGAACCGCGGAATGATAGACCAGGACCTGCAGTGTAAACAACACCACCTGTGTAACGGTCAGTATCAAGGTCAGCACCTAAAGCACCATTAGCTGTTTCATCGCCTTGTGTAAGGTATGAAGCACCAAATTTGAAAGGACCAGTTGTGTAGTCAACACCAACAACTAATGTATCAACATCAGAGTTAGTCGCTGTACCTAGATCACCTTCAGTGTAAACAACACCAAGACCGAACGCACCAGCGTCAACATCTAGACCAGCATTCCACTCTTCAGCACCATCAGCATCTGTGAAACCAGCACCTAAAGCATAACCAAAGTTGCTCATTACGCCTTCGTAACGTGCAGCAACTTCCCATGCTTCGTCATTACCTTGACCAGCATTATCAGCTGCAAAACCTGTAGCAATGTTAGCTGCAGATGGAGCTGCTTCACCTAAGCTGTGTGTCCATGAAGCACCAACTTGTAGACCTGAGAAGTTAGGTGACAAGTAAGTGATTTTTTCAGCTGTACCAGAAAGATCGTTGTCGTAATCGAAACCATCAATATCTGTTGTACCACCTGGAATACCACCAGCCCATGATGCACCAGCTGCAGCAGTGTTAGCATAGTTTACTGGGTTGATGTACTGACGGATACCGTCGATGTTAGAGTCTGCAGAAGGAGCAGCAACTTGTAATAAGTAAGCAGCACCATTTTCAGAACCTAAGTTCAAACGACCAGCAGAGCTAGATAGGTAGATGTATGACTCTTCAATTGTGTTAGCGTCATCGCCACCATCAACTTCAGCTTCAACTTGGAAACCAAAAGTAATGCCGTTATCAAGAGTTGATTCACCGTTGAAGTGAAGCTCTGTCTCACGTTGCATGTCGAACTGTTCAGTTGTAGAACCAACAGCATCGTCTTGATCTAAGTAACCAATGTAGTTTTTAGAGTGACCACCGATAGTAAGTTCCATTTGAGCTTGTGCAGGTGCAGAAGCAAGTAAAAGACCAGCAATTGCAGCTGAGCCGAGTAAAAGTTTGTTCATTGTATTTCCTCCAATAAAAACTTTGTGATAAAAATCTTTTCTAAATAATTCAGAAAAGAGTCACCTGAGAACCCAAGTAACTCCGTGATTAAGACGGTATTCGCCGCTACCGTCAACGAGGATTTAACAAAAATACCATATTTTTTTGAAGCCTGTGACATTTTTATCACATCGTGTTTGGGAACATATTTCGGGGTATATTGCTGTAAAGCAAGCTTGAGAGTCGTTTCGTGGCATGCTACACACTTATATATATAAGTAATAAATAAATTTAATAAAACCAGAATAGAATATTATGAAAACACAGATCATCCTCTCCGCTGCTCTAATACTTGTTGTGGCAACACTTCCCGCTTGTTCTAAGTTTAAGGGTGAAGCCAAGTACCCAAGTGGTGCTGATAGAACAACAACAGGCGACGACATCTATGGTGAGAAAGAAAGTATTTTTGGCGATGGCGGATTTTCTATCTTTGGTAAAAATAAAAACAAAGGTGAAGGCGAAACAGGTATTGGCGTAAATAGCTATTTATGGCGCGCGTCATTAGACACTATCTCATTCATGCCACTTGCAAGCGCAGACCCATTTGGTGGCGTGATTATCACGGATTGGTATTCGTCACCTGAAAAAACAAGCGAACGCTTTAAGGCGAATGTCTTTATATTAGATAAGCAACTCGTATCAACTGGTGTTGATGTAAAAGTGTTTAAGCAAAAGAAATCCCGTGGGGCGTGGGTTGATTCAGCTGTTGCTGATGATACGGCGATAAAATTAGAAGATGCGATTTTGACACGTGCACGTCAGATGCGTGTTGCTGACGGTGCTAAGTAGTATTGTAAACGGTGTAGCGCGTTTACGCGCCTGAGCCATTAAGTAAGTAGAAAAGGAAACGCTCATGGACTTATTAATACCTTTAGGGATTATTGCTGCAATTGCAGCAGCGATAGCAGCATTATATAACCGTTTAGTTGCATTAAGACAAAACCGCAAAAATGCTTATTCAGATATTGATGTTCAGTTGAAGCAGCGTTTGGACTTGGTGCCAAGCTTAGTTGAAACCGTTAAAGGTTATGCGGCGCATGAAAAAGAGACTTTTGAAAAAGTAACGGCTATGCGTGCAAAGGTTCAAAGTGCCGACAGTGAAGGCGAGCGTCTGCAAGCAGAAGCGGGTCTTGGTAATGCATTGGTGAATTTAAATGCAGTGGCCGAGAATTACCCTGAGTTAAAAGCAGATCAAAACTTCCAACGCTTAATGGCAGAATTATCAGATATCGAAAACAAAATTGCTGCGGCACGTCGCTTCTTTAATAATGCAACAAGCGAATACAATACTGCTGTGCAACAATTCCCAGCGAATTTGATTGCCGGTCGTTTTGGATTTAAGACTGAAGAGTTTTATGAAACTGATGAAGCAGAGCGTGAGTTAATGAACAAAGCGCCAGAAGTAAAATTCGGCTCGTAGTTTTTCGTAGCGAATGTCTGCAAGTTTACAATCACATATCTGGAATAATAATATAAAGTCGATTTCATTATTGGCTTTATATCCCGTTATGATTACGGGCATCATTTGGGCGGCGGGTGTTGCCGTGAATGTGGTGACCGCTCGAAACAGCAATATTGAATATGCGATGCAGGGGTCGGGTAATTTTGTTTATAATTACTTGCCGCTTATTATCATCGGTGTTTTAGGCTGGTTTGTTGTTGCTTATTTCTTTCATACAAAAATGATCCGCGGCATGGCGCATTCGCATCCTGTGACGCGCGAAGAAGAGCCAGAGCTTTATAACTTACTTGAGAACCTTTGTATTTCGGTTGGTATGAATATGCCAAAATTAGAAGTAATTGAAAGTCATGCACGCAATGCTTTTGCTAGCGGCATTGATGATAAAAGCTTTAGTGTGACGGTAACCCGTGGGTTGTTGCAGTCTTTATCGAAAGACGAAGTGGAAGCAGTGTTGGCGCATGAACTAACCCATATCAGAAACCGTGATGTGCGCTTGCTTATTATTACTATTATTTTCACAGGGATGGTTGGTTTTGCTGCGCAGATGTTGTGGTCGCAAGTGCGTTACTCCCTTTGGGTGCCGCGCCATCGCTCTAGTGAAAAAGGCGGCGGTAGCGCCATGCTTATTTTATTAGCGATCGTTGCTGTTCTTTGGATTGGGTATTTTGCAACATTGTTTACGCGTTTTGCTTTGTCACGCAGACGCGAATATATGGCAGATGCTGGCGCGGTTCAGTTGACCAAAAACCCAGATGCGATGATGCGTGCTTTAATGCGGATTTCAGGCATGGATAATATTCCAAAAATTCCAGGTGACATTACTATGATGTGTATTGAAAATCGTGTTCCATTTATGGGGATTTTTGCGACCCACCCGCCGATTGAGAAACGTATACGTGCGCTAGCGCAAACAACCAACTCCCCTATTCCTGACCTGCCAGAGCTAAGAAGCTTTAGTAAAGCCAATGAATTGAGTGCGCCTAGAGCATCAAAAGAAGATAGGTTTGCACAACCACAACATAGACGCAAAAACTGGACAACTCGTGAGCGCTTTTCAAAGCGCAGACGCGCCAACCCTTGGCAGAATTAAGCCGTTTTCTTTCGAATTTCATCAAAATCGCATAATATTGCCATTTTTACTGAATATATTGTCAATATAAGTAAATTGCCTTATAACTATGGCAAGAAATTTTAAACTTATCTTACTTTTTTAATGGAGTTAAAAAAAATGGAAAACAATCAATTTGGTGCAACAGCAGGATCAGACACGCGCGCTTATGACGCAGGTCTTAAATCGCACATGCAACGTGTTTATAACCGTATGACAGTTGGCGTACTTATTACAGCAATTACAGCTTGGGTAGTATCTAGCTCTCCAACATTGCTAAACTTGTTCTTAGGCGGACCACAACGTTACATCGTTATGTTCGCACCGTTAGCAGTTTTATGGTTTGGATTTAGACCAGAAAAAATGAAACAAAGCACGTTACGCCTATCATTCGGCGCTATTTGTGTGCTTTACGGGATTAGCTTCTCAGTGATTTTACTAGCCTATACAGGCGAAAGCATCGCACGTTCATTCTTCATGGCATCTAGTTTGTTCGCAGGTCTTAGTATCTTTGGTTATGTGACCAAGAAGAACTTAACAGCGCTTGGAACATTTGCAGTAATGGGTGTTTGGGCAGTGCTTATCCTATCTGTTGGTACAATGGTTGCGGGCATGTTCGGTCTTCAAACAGGTATGATGCAAAATGTTATTGCCGGTATTGGTCTTGTTGCTTTCTCTGGTGTGACAGCATGGCAGACACAAAGCACGAAGGATATGTACCACGAAGGCAATGGTGATGACCTTAATTCACGCATGGCATGGTCGGCAGCGCTTAATCTGTATATCAGCTTTATTGCTATCTTCCAGTACATTATGCAGTTTATGGGACGCAGCGAGTAATTCGTTAAGTCTTTATAATAATTAGAGAAACCCGCTTAGGCGGGTTTTTTATTGTCTGAAGCGCATTATCATTAACTATTTTTACACCCATAGGTAGTATTATGTAATTAATATATTTAGGGGGCAAGATTTGGGGAAAATTAAAAGTAAAATTTTAATGTACGAACCCGATAAAGGTTTGGCGAACACCTATAGCGATTTTCTTAGGCAAGAAAATTATGAGGTGACATGTGCGTCAAATTTAGACAGCTTTAAAAATAAGTTACAGCAAAAGAAGAATTTTGAACTTATTATTGTCGATATTAATTGCCAGCTTGAGCCCGCTGTAAAATTTTTTCATCATATTAAAAACTACGCGGCTGATATTCCGATTATTGTGAATACAAATTCTGGATCAATACAAAGCGCTATAAATTTAATGCGACTGGGTGCAAGTGATTATTTAGTGAAGCCCTTCACATTAAAAAAATTAAAGGATTCTTTAATGCTTGCCTTAAAAGGGTGCGGTCAAAAAACTAAAGAAAAATTTTCACAGACTAAGAATATTTCCGCCAATAATTATGATGCGCTGGTGTTAAATAAGTTTGAGTATAATTACCGACGATTTATTGGAACGTCTAGCGCTATGCAGATTATTTATAGCATGTTAGAAGCAATATCTTCGAGTGACTTACCTGTTTTTATTACAGGTGAAACCGGCACTGGAAAAGAGGTTTGCGCAGAATCTATTCATTACTATTCTGATAGAGCTTATCAACCATTTATTCCAATCAACTGCGCGACATTTACGTCAGAGTTGGCAACGTCAAATTTATTTGGTCACAAAAAAGGCGCCTTCACCAGTGCAATTGAAAATCGCGATGGTGCGATTGCACAATCGCAAGGTGGTACATTATTTCTTGATGAAATTTGTGAAATGCCATTAGAGATGCCAACATAGCCATCATTTGTGCGACCAATAAAAACATCATAGAGGAATTGGACGCCGGAAGATTTCGCCATGACTTATATTATAGACTGCATGTTATTCCCGTCAAAATGCCAGCGTTAAGGGAGCGTGTAGAAGATATAGAATTATTATCAGAGTATTTTTTAGATAAGCATAATAAGAAATTAGATAAAACCTTTGATGGGTTTGACGCCTCTGCTTTAAGTTTTTTAGAAAACCAGACATGGGCAGGGAATGTTAGAGAGCTTGAAAATATGATTAAAAATGCCGTTGCATTGAACAATGGCAGTGAAATTAACGCTGATATGTTTACTTTAATACAGTCAACGACGATAAAAGGGCCTAATACGAGCGATATTAATCTATCTTTGGAAGAAATAGAGAGGAACGCAATTGAAAACGCTATTCAGCTATGTAATGGCAGTATTCCACGCGCTGCAGCCCTTTTGAAGGTGTCCCAGTCCACTCTATATCGTAAGAAAGCGCAGCGGGTAGCGTTACTACGTGAATAACATTTTGTTAAACCATTGCCTTTATTGAAAAAAAAATATAAGTTTCGCTCATAACTCATTATTTTAAGGAAGGTTTTTAACATGTTAAACGAATTTAAATCATTTATTGCCAAAGGCAATGTAATGGATATGGCTGTTGGTATTATTATCGGTGCAGCTTTCACAGCAATCGTAACGTCACTTGTTGGTGACATGCTTATGCCAGTTGTTGGTATGGCGATGAGCGGAATTGATTTCTCTAATTTATTCATCCCACTTGATGGCGCTGAGTACGCAACTCTTGCAGCGGCTGAAGAAGCTGGCGCAGCGGTAGTTAAATATGGTGTTTTCATTAACGCTGTTATTAATTTCCTAATTGTTGCTTTCGTTGTTTTCTTGCTTGTTAAGCAAGTTAACAAACTGAAAAAAGCTGAAGAAGAAGCTCCTGCGGTAACACCAGCAGATATCAAGCTTTTGACTGAAATCCGTGATTCATTGAAAAAGAAATAAATCATAGAATTAAATAATTTTAAAAGAGGCGCTTCTTAAGCGTCTCTTTTTTTTGTCTAAATTTTATATTATGCTTGATAATACAGGCTAACTTCGCTACCTATGGATTTCTTCCATTCCGTGGGGCTGTAGCTCAGCTGGGAGAGCGCTTCGCTGGCAGCGAAGAGGTCGTCGGTTCGATCCCGATCAGCTCCACCAATTCATTTTTCTTATTTTATAAGCGCTTACCATTGACATATAAACCGTATGGTTTACATATCTTTTTTATAAAATAATTTAAGTCAGGTGTTTTGTTATGAGTAAGCTTTTTTCAGCAATAGAGTTTCAAGATGTAAAATCTTCAAAAGACGATGTTTACGTAGATGAGTTACGTGCTGATGAGGCTGTTTTATTGCAAACTGAAAACCGCGCCATAATAGAAAAATGGCTTAATGGACTAAAGCCGTTGGTACGTGAAGCAATGATATTATCATTGGGGATTAATACGCAGCCAATATTGGCAAATGCCGTTGCTGAAAAATTAGACAGAGGGGTGATGTCTATTAGTAACTATAGAAAATCCGCCTTAGCGTCATTAGAATTACTGGCGGGTTCAGGCGAAAATGATGCATTACAAAATGCTGTATTACGATTACTCGCTAAACGTAAAAATGAATTAAAAAATTCCCTAGATATTGAGATTGCTGAGCCCCCTATTAAGGCATCAAACGAATTTAAAAAAAGAGCGGGGCGTCCAAGAAAGGTTAATCAACCATCAGCGGAATCAGATGAAATTGATAGAGCGTCACAATATGACGTTCCTGATAAGGCTGAAGGGTACGAAAAGCTCTCTTTTGAAGAGACCAGAGAATTGGTACTGAAGTGGCAGAATGGTAGAGACCGTAATGCGTTAAACAGACTTACTGCCAGTCATATAAAATATATCAACTTTTTAGCTAGCAAATTAAGCGGCTATGGACTTTTGGCTGAGGATATAGCGCAAGAGGGCGTGATTGGGTATATGAAGGCTTTGGATAGATATGACCCTGATTATAGATCTCCTAATAGCCCCAATAATAGAACTTCGTTGCTTTCTTTCGCTTCATGGCAAATTAGAGCGGATATGAATGAGTATATCATTCGTAATTGGCAAATCGTCAAGGCGGCAACAACAAAAGACCAACGCAAATTATTTTTTAAGATGAGAGGCGCTGCGAATAAAGTGGGTGCAGAATTTGGTGTTGGTTTAACCAAAAATCAGGTCAATGAGATTGCCGATGATTTAGGTGTTAAACCGTCTTCTGTCAAAAGCATGGAAAGCTCAGTTTTAGGGAGTGGCGTTCATGACACATCGGTCGATGAATATGCGGAGTTTGGTAGGTCTGGTTCGGTGGAGCAAGAAGTGGCAGAGGAAGAATATTTAGGCACACGTGCAGAGATATATCAGCAAGGTCTTGCTTCGCTTGATAACAGGTCACGTGTTATTGTTGAAAGCCGTGCGCCTGAAGATCCAGACGATAAAAGAACGCTACATTGTTTGGCAGATGAGTTTGATGTGTCAGCGGAGCGTATTAGGCAAATTGAAATAAAAGCAAAAGAAGCTTTAAAGGCATTTGTGAAAGCATCGGGGCTTTATGGGGTTCAAGAGGAAAGCCCGGCGAGAGATGTTGTGGCTGTTCGCCATTACGAGAATGGATAATTGTAAAAAATATTTACAGCCTTTCTAATACAGCATACCCTTGAGATGTCTTGAATAAATGGGTGCCTCATGTCTTCTTCAAAAAATAAATTTAAATTTAGTCCTAATATATACCTGCTTGTCCTGTTTTCTGGACTGGCGGCGCTGTCATGGGAGGTGCTCTGGCAATTAAAAACCTCTATCGCACTGGGCGTTTCTTCCTGGGGAGCGGCAATTACGATTGCGGTGACGATGGGTGGTATGTCTGTGGGTTCACTTTTGATGGGTCAGTTTTTACGCAATAAAAAAAGCGTACGTCCAGTACGTATCTACGGGATTTTAGAAATTATTGTTGGTTGCGCTGGATTGCTTTTGATTTCGCAATTTAATTTGATTGAACGCTTTGATAGCTGGGCGTATCAGAGCAACCCCGCACAAGTAGGCTATATTTACATTATTAGTATTGTGGCAGCACTTGCCATTCCGACCATGTGTTTGGGTGCGACATTGCCAGTGATTGGATTAGCGGCGCAACAACATAAAACGCCTTTGTCAAAATTATATGGGCTTAACACATTGGGCGCGTCAGCGGGGGTTCTGATAGCGGCATTTATATTAATCCCATTACTAGGTGTTAATACGACGATTATTATCGTGGCTTTGGTCAACTTAGTTATTGGTGTCACAGCTCTTTTGATTGACCAAGGTCCGTACGTGCCTAAGAAGCCAAAAAAGAAAGCGGTGAAAACATTACTGCCAGATTATAAATCAGCCATCGTTGTTTTTGTGACAGGGTTTTCAACCTTTGTTTTAGAGATTGCTTGGTTTCGTTCCTTAACCGCATCATTCTTTAGCACGACAGTTGCCTTTGCTATCATGCTGTTTAGTGTTTTGGTAGCGCTCGGGTTAGGTGCACGAATGGTGTCGTATTTTAAAGCACGCAATATCGCGTTAGGCGCCCTTATTTGCACAGCGGGGATTTTGATTTTGGTGGCGACGCCATTAATTGAACGCTTTGATTATATCTCCAATGCGACAACTAATTATCAGCCAATTTTCTTATTTTACAGATGGTTTTTACAAATCATTATTGTTATGGGCGCTCCGATGTTGTTGCTTGGTGTGGCGCTTCCATGGATATTAGATGACCAATCCTCAACACGTAAGTGGGGCGCATTATATAGCTTAAACGCGTTTGCCTCTATCATGGGTGCAATCGTTGCCGCGTGGGTACTGCTACCCACAATAGGGTTTATTAAGGCGGCGTGGTTGGCGGGGTTACTGGTTCTGATAACAGGTATCTTTATTACAACGCAAAAGCGTATGAAGTTTATAGCGCTGGGTGCGATAGCTCTTCTTATTAGTGTTATGTTAGATACTGGTATTGGGGTGAAGCGTGTTCAGATCACATCAACAATGCCCTCAGAAATAAAATCAATTCTACAAACCTATAATGGACCAGATGTTACAGCGTCAGCAGTGGAGCATGAAAATGGCGAGCGTACACTTGTTATTGATGGTTTTGTGGCAACGTCACAAGCGCCTAGAGAAGGTGCAATGTTTGCTGTTCAATATATGGACTGGTTGGGTCATTTACCAATGTTGTTACATAGCAACCCAAAGGACGCCTTAGTGATTTCATTTGGTACAGGTCAAACAGCCAATGCAGTACGAAAAGAAAATCCAGAAAAATTAGATGTCGTTGATATCAATGAGCGTGTCATAGACTTGGCTAAATATTTTTCATCGAATGAGAAGGTGTTAGAAGACCCACGTGTTGCCGTCACTATCATGGACGGGCGTGCGTATTTAAGACGTACACAAAAAAACTATGATGTGATTACGCTGGAGCCTATGCCCCCTACTTTCGCTGGTGTGAATGCGCTTTATTGTAAAGAGTTTTACGAAGAAGGTAGAGCGAAGATGACACCAGATGGCGTAATTGCCCAGTGGTTGCCGTTCCACCTCCTGACCCCCTATCACAGTGCATCAATCGCTAAGACGTTTCAGGATGTCTTCCCAAATTCAATCCTATGGTTAGACACAGAATCAGGAACAGGCGTTTTATTGGGCACTAAAAACGATACACGCTCGTTGGAAGAGGCATTTAAGGGCTATAACCGTGCCAAAATAGACCGAAAGCTAACATTTGAGCAAGTCAAAGGCGGTATTGAGCTTAATCGTGATGAGTTATTGAGGTATGGCGCATTTGGCGATGCTATAACCGACGACAACCAGCTTTTAGCCTATGGGAGCGCTTCCTATAGCCTTCATAAGTCCGTGGTACCACAGGAGCAAATGGAATTGAGTTTTGAGCTTATAAGGCGTGTAAAAGACAAATAAAAATTCTTAATTGATTTCTAGATTAATATTTGCTACCTATAGTTTACATAGTGTAAAATATAGGTAATGATTAAAATGCGTTTAGTACCCTCATTCAAGGTTCCAGCTCTCCCCAATATTGCGGCGTTAATGCCCAGTTTTGGCAAGGCGTCACAACATACAACATTATTAGGTGGATTAGATATTTCCCTAACGGAGCAGGCGCAAAACACGTCCCTGTTTAGCGCGTATAGCGCAGCTAAAGATTCCTTAAAGGCGTTAAAAGGACAAGAAGGCGTTACTCCAGAAATGAAGAGCGCAGCAATGAACGAATTAACTGATAGTGCTGGGACAGTTATGGAGGCGCGTAAGTTAGTTCGCTTAACAGGAGATGATGCGTTTGCATCGCTTCATGGGCAATTACCTAAACAAGAAAAAGTACACCTTGCTGATGAGAGCGAAATTGTAGAACAGCGCTTAGGGAGTGCGGCACAGAATGCCGATTGTCAGGCATTTATTTTACCGACAGAGGAAGGCCCAAAATTATTGGCGCAAATTTATCGCTATCATTTGCATGTCCCCGTTGAAGAAAATGGTCGTGTAAAAGTTGAAAATTTACCCGGTAATATTTCAGGAATTTTAGACGCCGATATTCAAGATTTAGACGGCTCTGAAAACGTCACAGGATATTACAGCATATCATCATCATTACGTGGTGCGGGTGAAATGCTGGTTGTGAATTTAGACCATGTAACACCCAAAGGACGTCTTGAGACAACGATTTCACCGATACGAGAGTTTTTCAAATCACATGACAAAGCAGAAATTCTTGCCATGAGTGATGATGAAATTAGAGGGAGCGTTCTTGAATATTTAATGCAAGAAAAAACAAAACAAAGCCCAGGAGATGGGGTTAGAAATTTCCATGTTGGTAATGGTGCTTATCCCGCGTGGATTCATATTGATAGAGACAATGAAAAAGACCCGCTTATTGTAAATTATTTTTATGACCGTGGAAATTTAGCGCGTAACAGTGCGTTTTTTGAAAGTGGTATTTTACCAATGTCGCCAGAATTATTTGAGATTGCTGGCAATTCAGAAAAAGCATTTGCTGTGCCAGAACCTATTAGCGTTCCCCAATCCGTTGGCGCGCAAATGACCAGTGCTATTTCTACGTTGAGTTCAAAAGTAACATCGTGGTTACCATCACGCGAGGCGGCATAAAAAAAGCCGTGGGCAAATAAATGCCACGGCTTATTCAATTCTTATAAAGCTTAATTAATTAAGCAGCTTCTGATTGATCATCAACGCTTGCAGCTGGTGCGTTTGTTTGAACAGATTTAATTCCGTTTTCAGCAGCGCTTTTTGAATTGTACATTTCTGATTGTGCAATTACTTGACCGTTTTTCGCAGTTAATACGAAGTAAAATTTTTCATTTTTAGCTTTTTTAAGTTGGAATGCTGGGTGTGCCATGTGGTACGTCCTCCATTTAGGGTTAAAATAGTTGTAAAATAGTTAATATTATGTTAAATTCAGGCTAATTAATGAAGCTTAAACCTAACGAATGGCTGATTTTAGCCAAATTTTGATACTAAAGTCAATCTTGGCATTGGATTTGCAAAGATAACTTTTAAGAAGTTGG
Organism: Alphaproteobacteria bacterium; assembly: GCA_023301585.1. Classification (GTDB taxonomy): domain Bacteria; phylum Pseudomonadota; class Alphaproteobacteria; order Micavibrionales; family Micavibrionaceae. Next base: position 13,059 of record JAMASZ010000103.1, read on the forward strand.
GTTGTTAACGGATTGAAATTGAGGCATTTGCCTATCTATTGATTGAAATTAACGTATTTTGGTTTAGTATTACTTGGAAACATCGGCGTAAAATAAAGGATACTTCTTATGATGAATACAAAAATACTAGCATTAACAGCAATAGTTGCGGTCTTCGCCCTTAGCGGTTGTGGAAACACACTTGGCGGTGTTGGGCAGGATTTAGAAGGAGCTGGAAAATGGATGCAAAAGAAGTCTAATCGTTAAGATTTCAAACATTTAATTTTCCTGAAGGAAATATGGTTAAATTTATTTTAGTATGCGCGTTTATGATTGTTGGATCCTTTACTGTGATTCCAGCGTTTAAAGGGATTACTGGTGAGCATGGTGTGATGATGGCATCAATTGAACCTGCGATTGGCGTTGAAGAGCCGATTGATAACGGCACAGGGCTTTCATTTGAAGAAATTTATGCGTTGGTTGATGTGTATGAGCAAGATGACATTGCGTCTATCTTAAACGACCTTGAGCCAGCAGCTGGCGGAGAAGCTATGCTTGATTTGGGTGCAATTGCAGAAGCAGAAACGATCATTGAGTTAAACACAGAATTCGGTAAAGAGCTGCACCCTGCCCTTTAATGTAATTTAGATTTTATAAATCTTCTAAACGCCAAAGCGACATAGTCTTCGTTTTGGCGTATTTATTATCATACATCTTTGTTTCTTCGAT
>JAMASZ010000104.1 GCA_023301585.1 Alphaproteobacteria bacterium
AATGATGACGGGGATAGAGGCATAAGCGAGATGGGTGATGAGCCTAAATTCTGAGGATTTGAAGTTTAGGATGTTTACCAGCATCGCCATTAAGTCTTTCCAAAAATAAACAACAACGGAAAGCAGGGTGCCAACATGGACGGCAACGTCAATCATGCGGTTGGTTTCCCAGCACAAGTCGTGGTTGTCTTGTCCTAATAGGCTATGGGTCAGCACTAAGTGTCCGCTAGAGCTTACGGGGAGAAATTCTGTCAAACCCTGTATCAGGGCTAAAATTAGAATGTGGTATATCGGCATGATTTCATTTATTGTTAGAGTCGAATGTAACTAAATAATAACTCTAACGAATAATAATATCATGGTCTATCTTTTTGGTTTTCTTGGCTTTGTTTTTGGATTTTCTGTCGGCTTGGGCATAATTAATATCTTGCTACGTCAACGCAGTATGAAGGAAATTCAATCTAATAAAAAAATCCACTGGATTTATGGACCTATGGTTTGGGTAGCGGCGATAACTGGCTGTTTAATTGCCCTTAGAATTCACGATAAAATATATTTATAAGATAAAAGGAAAACATTATGCGTATCTTGCTAACACTTGCTCTAATGATGATATTACCAATTTCGGCTCAGGCCGCGCCAGAGCGTTATGAGTTTGATAAGGCTCATACGCAGATTTTGTTTTTTGTAAACCACTTAGGTTTTTCTAACTCTCAAGGAGAATTTCATGATTATGACGGCTTTGTTGAATTTGATCAGGAAAACCCTGAGAAATCAAAAGTTGAAGTAACTATTAATACAGATAGTGTTGATATGGATGATGAAAAATGGAATGCGCATATGAAGAATGCAGATTTTTTCGATATTGGTCAGTATCCAACAATGACGTTTAAAAGCACAAAGATAGAAAAAACTGGTGAGAACACTGCAAATATTACAGGTAGTTTGAAAATTCTTGATGTGACGAAGCCTGTTGTTTTAGAAACAACATTTAACAAAGCGGCTGTTCATCCATTTTCGAAACGCTACGTTGCAGGGTTTTCAGCAAAGACAACTATTAAACGTTCAGAATTTGGTATGAGATATGGTTTACCAGCAGTTGGTGATGATGTTGAAATTATGCTTGAAGTCGAAGCGATGCGCTTAGAAGACAAGAAAAAAGCGGAGTAACTTGAATGGCTGTGCAATCTGAAAATTATAACTTAGTCGCTAAAATATTTCATTGGGTCATGGCGCTTATCATGATGGGGCTTATTCTTATGGGCTTGTATATGACGAGCTTAGAATACAGCCCAGACAAGATTAAGTTAATCGGGTTGCACAAATCTTTCGGCCTTTTGATTTTGTGGATGGTGGGAGTTCGTATTATATGGAGCTACATATCAAAACGCCCTATAGCGCTTCCAACCCATAAATCTTGGGAGAAAATACTGTCTAAGGTTATCCATGTCTTCTTATATATCGCGATGATTGGTATGCCCTTATCAGGGTGGTTGATGTCATCGGCAGGTGAATACCCCGTATCATTCTTTGGGGTCCCAATGCCTGATTTGGTTGATAAAAACATGGATATGGCTAAATTAATGAATAAAACACATGAAGTGTTGGCTTATTTACTTATTTTTAGCGTTTTATTACACATTTGGGGGGCGTTTAAGCATCATTTTGTCGATAAAGACGCCACTTTACGCCGTATGGCGTTAATAAAGGCTAGGTTTTTACCTTATTTATTGGTCTTGATTGCTTTAGGGTTCTTTGGGGTAACAGCGCTATTTATTAGCAAAAACAAATTAGCTGACAACAATTCTACGAAAACTGTCGTTAAGGTCGAGGAAACAGAGAATGATAATGTTTCTGTGGAAGCGTTATCTGAACATCAGTGGGCGATTATTTCATCAGAAAGTGAGATAAGCTTTAGGGGCAATGTGTATGGTAAAGACTTCACGGGTGCCTTCCCTAATTTTCATGGCAATATTATTTTTAATCCAGACGATTTAGGGAATAGTGGTGCGGATATATTTATCACTCTTGAAGATGTTGCCACTGGCGATGCAGAGAGAGACGTCGAAATTTTAGGAGCTGAGTGGTTTCATACGGAAGCATTCCCGCAGGCACAATTTAAATCTATTGCTTTCGAAAAGGGCGATGAGGGAAGATATGTGGCGATAGGGAATTTAACGATTCGCGACGTCACAATGCCTGTATCTATGCCGTTCTCGTTAGATATTCGCCCTGATAAAAAATTAGGCAAGCGTGCCATTGTAAAAGGTAGGCTAGATATTAACCGTTTAAGCTTTCAAATGGGGGCAGGCGAATGGGCAGACCCTTCTGTTGTTGGGATAAATATTCCTATCGACGTTAATTTAGTCGCTGTTTCTAGTAATTAGTCATTTTATCTGAAGTTTTAGAGGTAAAGAGTCACTAAGGGGCTATTCTTACACGATTTTTTGAGGTAAAGTTTTCTCATAATGAGAACTTTATTTCACTTATGGTTACATCCTTTTTCACGAAAAGTGCGCATTGTGCTTGCTGAAAAAAATCTGCCGTTTGAAGAAAAAATTGAAAAAATTTGGGAGCGCCGTACTGATTTCTTGGCAATGAACCCAGCAGGTGATGTTCCTGTCTTAATCGAAAAAGACGGAACTACCCTCGCGAACTCTCAAGTTATTTGCGAATATTTAGAAGAAGTATACCCAGAGAAAAACTTACTGGGCTCTGACCCTATTCAACGTGCTGAAACGCGCCGGTTGGTTGGCTGGTTTGATGTTAAATTTAACCGTGAAGTATCTGACAATTTATTGGGTGAAAAATTAATGAAGCCTATGTTGAAATTGGGCGAACCACATGGTCCGTCAATTCGCGCAGGAAACGCAAATATTCATTATCACTTAGATTACATTGGTTTTCTTACCGAAAAACGCAAATGGCTAGCTGGTGATAATTTCTCCTTAGCTGATATTGCCGCAGCGTCACATTTATCGGCGATTGATTATATTGGTGATGTTCCGTGGCAAGAGCATAAGTCAGCTCAAGATTGGTACGCACGCGTGAAGTCACGCCCAAGCTTTAGACCACTTCTGGAAGACCGTGTTCCTGGCTTTAAGCCTGCGTCTCATTACGAAGATGTTGATTTTTAAAAATACGAATAAGAAGAGTTTTAATAATCACCATGATAGAAAAAAATAAGCGTCTCTTTTGTTTTGGATATGGGTATGTTTGTGACTATTTAGGGCACGCTTTACAACAACATTCAGAAGGTTGGACACTAGCAGGCACGACGCGTGATGATGAGCGTAGAAAAGAACTGCTCGCCCGCCGTGTAAGAACCCATATTTTTGATTATGAGCAACCACTGGTTGATGCAAAGGAAACGCTTAAAAACGCAACTCATATTTTGGTGTCAACGCCGCCTGATGAGCGCGGTCACCCAACATTTCAAATGCACGCGCAAGACTTGCTTGAACTTCCTAACCTGGAATGGGTAGGGTATTTATCCAGCACGGGCGTTTACGGCAATCGTAATGGTGGTGAGGTTGATGAAACGGCTGAGATACGCCCTACATCGCAACGTGGCTCCCGTCGTGCAGTCGCGGAACAAGAATGGATGTCCTTGTATCAACGCCATGGTGTGCCAGTGCATATATTCCGCTTAGCTGGGATTTATGGCCCTGGTAGAAGCGCATTAGATTCTGTACGTGTTGGTGTTTCAAGACGAATTGATAAGGCAGGTCATCTGTTCAACAGGATTCACGTTGAAGATATTGCCCAAGTGATTTTGAAGTCTTTTGATAACCCTAATCCAGGATCTTATTATAATTTGGCAGATGATAGCCCATCGGCAAGTCATGAGGTTATTAAGGAGGCGTGCATGATGTTAGGCGTTGAAGTTCCGCCACTTATTCCGTTTGAAGAAATTGACATGGCGCCAATTACACAGAGTTTTTACAAAGACAACAAGGTTGTTAATAATCAAAAGATTAAAAGT
>JAMASZ010000105.1 GCA_023301585.1 Alphaproteobacteria bacterium
CGCTCTGGTCGGTTTTGTTGTGGAACACCACGCTCAGGAACAGCTTCTCTAGGGCTTGAAGAGAGCCAATCAAAGAAACCACCACGTTTTTGCGGTTGTTGTTGAGGTTGCTGTCCTTCTTGTCCTTCAATGAAATCATCAACAGTTAGTACATCTGATAAAATGTCATTAAAACCATTTGACGTCGGTGTGTAGAGAGAGAAAGCAGGGTAGGCTTTTCCACCTCTAGTTTGAGCCTTCAACATAATTTCTTTCCAAACACGCGCAGGGACAGAGCCACCGGTCAGTTTATTGGTGCTAGAGTTATCATCATTACCCATCCAAATAACACCAGCATAACGATTTGTGAATCCAGCAAACCACGCATCGCGGTAATCTTGACTAGTTCCAGTTTTACCTGCAGTTGGGTAAGGCAGACGTGCCAGTTTACCTGTTCCATTTTCAACAACTGAACGCATCATGTAAGTCAGCTGACCAATATTTTTCTGAGGTACTACCTGACGTTTTTTCTTTGGCGGAATGTAGTCATATAAAACATTTCCTTCTTTGTCGGTAATTTTTCTAATGGAGTAAGGCTCAATCGCGCTTCCGCCACGTCCAATAGTTGTATAAGCCGTTGCCAATTGTACCATTGGAATACCAGAGCTTCCCAGAGCGGTACTTAAGTTAGGTTCTAAATCCGCTGTGATACCAAGACGGCGTGCGGTGTTAATGACTTCGCCAGGTCCCACGTCGCGCATCAAGTTAACGGCAACAGTGTTTAGGGATAATGTTAGTGCTTTATATAAGCTGACGTAACCGTAATATCTGTGTCCAAAGTTTTGGGGACGGTAGCGACCACGTGTAATTTTTGCATCGTTAATTGGGTCGTAAACACCCCAACCTTTTTCAAGTGCGGTTAAGTAAACGACAGGTTTAAACGCCGACCCTGGTGGACGAAGCGCTTTTGTTGCACGGTTAAATTCACTCATGCTGTAATCTTTACCACCAAGCATACCCATGATGGCACCATCAAGACGCATGATAACACCAGCTCCTTGAGTGACCTTATATTCCTTGCCGTAGCGAAGAAGCGCTTTAGTTAATGACTCTTCCATTTCACTTTGGATTGGTGTGTCCAAGGTGGTTTTGACGATGATGTCTTTATCAACGGTACCAATTAAATCATCAAGCTGAGATACGACGTAGTCCGTAAAGTAGCGAACAGTGCTTCCGCTAGATGGTTTTCTACGAGGTGAAGGCGGCATATTTTTAAGCGCTTCAATTTCCTCTTGGGTAACATATTTTGCGGCTACCATTGCGTTTAGAACGGTTTGTGTTCGTCTTTCGGATAGTTCAGGGTTGTTTGTTGGTGCGTAGCGTGATGGTGCCTTCAGTAACCCAGCAATTGTTGCTGATTCACGAATGTTAAGTTCTTTCGCGGACTTGTTAAAGTAAACACGCGCAGCGGCATCGACACCATACGCACCAGAGCCAAGGTAGACACGGTTTAGGTACGCGCTTAAGATTTCTTCTTTGCTTAATTCATATTCCAGTTGGAATGCCAAAATAAGTTCTTGGATTTTACGTTTGATTTTACGTTCACGGCTTAAGAATAAGTTCTTTGCAAGTTGTTGGGTGATTGTCGAACCACCTTGGGCAAAGCCACCACGTTTAATGTTAACAACAAATGCACGAGCGATACCGATTGGGTCCATACCAAAGTGATGATAAAAGCGACGGTCTTCAATTGCCAAAACAGCATTGGCAACATGAGGAGGCAAATCTTTGATGTCGACAATTTCACCCTTGGTGTCACCGTAGCGATCAATGATGTTTCCTTTTCTATCTTCCAATACAATGCTTGGGCGACGTTCGAAAACCATTTCTTTTGTAATGTTAGGAAGTTCGCTGGCAAACCAAATGATAATTCCAGCAACAATGATTAATAACCAAAGACCAACAACAATTCCCCACTTCAGAGCGAAACCAAAAAGTGCTTTTAAAAAAGTATCAGTTGTTTTTACGGCTGTTTTTTTCGCGCCAGATTTTTTCTTGGCAGCGGTTTTTTTAGCAGGTGTTTTTTTCTTGGCTGGTTTCTTTGCCATTATTGTAATCCGATTATAATATTCTATTACAAGACGTTATTAGACGCTCTTATGATTTTATGAAGTATCATAGCTATAGGGAGGTTATAGAGAAAAGTCCAGCCTTTTTGGCGCGTTTTTTAGGTGCAATCCAGCCAGTAGCGTCGCATCGCGGGGAATTTATCGGTTTGCGTGGTTTCGTCTTCAAACTCACCACCGCAGGATTCGATTATTCTGATGGCGCTAGCATTGTCAGGAGCTACAGTAAACAAGGCTTTATCAATGCCTAGGTAATTAATGATAGGGACAGCTTTTCGTAAAATTTTTACGCCAAAACCCATACCACGCATGGTTGGGCGGATAACAAAATGCGCGTGACCGCCCCATTTTTCCAAATGCCAGTTAAGACGGTGTCTGATATCAACGGTTCCTATGTATTTATCATCTTTTACAAACCAGACAACAGTTTCAGGAACGGGTTCTACCCAATCTTGATAGGGCTGGTGTGGGTAGCCTTTCTCCGTCTTTAATTCTTTGACGAAGCCTTCGAAGTCAGCTTTAAGGATATTGATGTCTTGGTACAAATAGCGACCTTCTGCATGGTACTCCTCTAAAGCGGCGAGGTAGTCTTCTTTGTAATCAACTGAAGGTCGGACGAGTTTTGAAGCAGACATTTTAATTTTACTTTTTATTGGTACTTTTGCGCATTATCTAACGCTTGAAGGACCAAGATACAATAAAAAACTGTTAAATGTTAGCTGAATTTATACTAAGAAGATTGAGGCTAGCCCTAAAAAGCCAAAAAAACCAACGATATCAGTGATTGTCGTAAGTAGCACGGTCGAGGATAGAGCAGGGTCACTGCCCATTTTGCTGAGTAGGATTGGGATTCCTGCGCCACTCAGACCCGCAATAATTAGATTGATAACCATAGCGCCTGCAATCACAAAGCCGAGGGTTGTCGAGCCGAACCAGAGGGCGGCAATAACTCCCATAATGATGGCAAAACCAATACCGTTAAGCGTACCCACAACGGTTTCCTTGCCGATAACACGGAACATGTTGGTGTTGGATAGTTCTTTGGTGGCAAGGGCGCGCACGGCAACGGTAAGCGCCTGTGTGCCTGCATTACCACCCATAGAGGCGACGATGGGCATTAGAATAGCGAGGGCGACAACTTCTTGGATTGTCGCATCAAACATTGAGATGACAATTGAAGCGGCGATTGCGGTCATTAGATTAACGAACAGCCAGCGAAAGCGACTGCCTGTGGTTGATAAAATGGCACGATATAAATCACCACCTTCAACACCAGCAAGTTTCATGATGTCTTCTTCTGCCTCTTCATCGATAACATCAATGATGTCATCAACAGTAATCAAACCGATTAAGCGGTTATCGCTATCGACAACAGGCGCAGAGTTTAATCCCTCACGACGGAAGAGGTAGGTCACTTCTTCCTGATCCATGTCAGCGGGAATTGTATGGAGGACATCAAAAGTTAGGGTCTCAAGTTTCTCGGTCCGTTTTGAACGTAAGATACGGTTAAGGGGGACTTCACCCACAACGTGGTACATTGGGTCAATGATAATGATGTCCGAAAAATCTGAAGGGAGGTCATCTGCGGCGGCGCGCATGTAGTCGATTGTTTTTCCAACCGTCCAAAATTGTGGAATGGCAACGTATTCGCGTTGCATCAAACGACCAGCGGAATCTTCAGGGAAGGTTAAACCTTCTTCAATCGCGACCCGCATTTTGGCGGAAAGTTTACGGGTAATTTCTTTTTGGAAATTTTTGTCTAAATTCTCAATCAGTTCCAACGCATCATCACTGTCGAGGGCAGAAATAATCGCCGCCACACGAGACGCAGACATATCAGAAAGCGCCGCTTTACCAACGGCAGGGTCAAGATAGGGATAGACTTCTGGGTCTAGCTTAACTTTACGGTCGATTAAAAGATGCTTACGATCTTCATCGTTAATTTTATGGATTAAGTCGGCAGTATCAGGAACACTTAGTTCGTTGATTAATTCCAGATGTGTTGTGCTGTCGCCATCGTGAAGCGCTTCAACAATTTTGGAAATAGCATCATCACTTAGACCAACAGTGCTGGCGTCTTCGAAAACTTCCGCAACAGGTTCCACACTTTCTAATGCTTCATTGGAAAGAATTTTGTTTTTGTCGCTCATCTTATTCCTTCCTGATTAAAAGATGTGGTTGTTGTTAAATCGTCAATGGGTGACCTTACTTCTTTTTCTTAGCGCTGCTTTTTTTAGAAGCAGTTTTTTTGCTAGTAGATTTTTTTGGGTTTCTTGTTTGTGCATCAACATTGGCAATTGCTGTCATGTTCAAAAGACCACGAGCTGTTACAGCTGAAGTAGCAATGTGAACAGGTTTATTCATACCAAGAAGAAGGGGGCCAACAGGAATACCTTCACCTAAAATTTTCAACATGTTGAACGAGATATTCGCAGCATCAATATTTGGCATGACGAGTAAATTTGCTTCGCCCTTCAAAGTTGATTCAGGAAGCAGGTCATCACGGATCTTTTGTGATAACGCCGTATCGGCGTGCATTTCACCATCAATTTCAAGCTTAGGGTCACGTTGTTTAATATCCATGCAGGCATGACGCATTTTGACAGCACTGCCAGCTTCGTGAGAACCAAAGTTTGAGTGTGACAGAAGCGCCACTTTTGGCTTCATACCAAAGGCACGAACACGTTCAGCGGACAGTAAGGTCATCTCAGAAATTTGAGAGATACTTGGGTCCGGATTAACGTGTGTATCACAAACAAAGTAAGTTCCTTTGTTCGGCATGATTAGGATACGTAATGCCGCAGCGGTTTCAACACCAGGCTTTAGCCCGATGATATCGGTCAAGTGACCTAAGTGGTCATGGTAGTCACCGATGCTTCCGCAAATAAGTGAATCTGCTTCGCCCTTATGCACCATCAACGCACCAATAACAGTTGTGTTTGTACGAACAACAGTCTTAGCAACGGCAGGGGTAACGCCCTTACGCGCCATAATTTTGTGATAGGTCTTCCAGTAATCCCTGTAGCGCGGGTCATTTTCTGGATCACAGATTTCAATATCTTTGTCGATGTCGATACGAAGTCTCAAACGCTCAAGACGACGTGCGATAACTTCACGGCGACCAATAAGAATTGGTTTACCAACATTTTCATCTAATGCCATTTGTGCGGCGCGAAGAACGCGGTCTTCTTCACCTTCAGCATAAGCGATTTTCTTCGCTTTTTTCTGCGCTTGTGAGAACACAGGGCGCATGACCAAATTACTTTGAATGTGGAACTGTTTAAGTGTTTCGCGGTAGGCATCGAAGTCTTTAATTGGACGAGAAGCAACACCGCTTTCCATTGCAGCCTTCGCAACAGCGATAGGAAGTTCAACACCAAGGCGTGGGTCGAACGGTTTTGGAATCATGTATTCTGGTCCGAATTCCATTTCTTCACCTGGGTAAATTGCCGCCACTTCTGGTGTAATTTCTTTACGAGCAAGCGCAGCAATGGCGTTCACGCACGCAATTTTCATTTCTTCATTAATGGTTGTTGCGCCAGCGTCCAACGCTCCACGGAAAAGGAATGGGAAACATAAAACATTATTCACTTGGTTTGTGAAATCAGAACGACCCGTACAAACGATTGCGTTTGGTTTACCCTTGCGGGCAACGTCAGGCATGATTTCTGGTGTTGGGTTTGCAAGTGCCATGATAAGTGGGGCATCTGCCATGGTTGCTGCCATGTCGGAAGTAACCATGTTTGGACCAGAGAGTCCCAAGAAGACATCTGCGCCTTCCATGGCGTCATTTAATGAACGTGCGTTTGTATCAACGGCGAATTTCTTTTTGTATTTGTCCATAGACTCTTCGCGACCCTTATAGATAACGCCAGAGCGGTCACAGACAGTAATGTTGTCTTTAGGAAGTCCTACACTTACGAGTAAGTTTAGGCAGGCTAGTGCAGATGCGCCTGCGCCATTGGCAACCAAACGCACATCAGTAATTTTGCGTCCCTGAATTTCCAACCAGTTTGTAAACGCCGCCGCCACGATGATAGCGGTTCCGTGTTGGTCGTCGTGGAAAACGGGAATGTTCATACGTTCTTTCAAACGTTTTTCAATTTCGAAACATTCTGGTGCCTTGATGTCTTCAAGGTTGATACCACCAAATGATGGTTCAAGAACGGCGATGGCTTCGACGAATTTATCAACGTCGGTTTCATCAACTTCTAAGTCGATCGAATCAATATTGGCGAATTTTTTGAAAAGAACTGATTTTCCTTCCATCACTGGTTTTGAGGCGAGGGCACCAATGTTTCCTAATCCTAAAACAGCCGTACCGTTTGAAATAACGGCAACGATGTTTCCGCGCGATGTATAATCAAGCGCCTTTAACGGGTCTTTTTCAATTTCTGTACAAGGGATAGCCACACCAGGGGAGTAGGCAAGGGCGAGATCGCGTTGTGTTTCGAGTTGCGTTGTCGGCTTAATCGAAATTTTACCCGGTGTTGGGTAGCGGTGATAATCTAGTGCCGCTTCCTTAAGTTTGTCGTCTTCGCTCATGGTTTAAGAATCCCTTTTGTTACACACTCTAATTACAAGGGATAATGCCTGTTTAATGGGGGTGGTGGCAAGGGGGAATTTAGGGGGGACTAACAGCTATATTCTTAAGGTGATTTTGGTGCGGTCGAGAAGATTCGAACTTCACACATGGCGGAGCCATGCTCTTATTAAAAAAGTGGAAGTGGACTATGATGGAGGTGGGGCGCGTTATCTATTGATACTGCCTGTTTTATGATGGTGCGGTCGAGAAGATTCGAACTTCCACGGGATTATCTCCCACAGCGACCTCAACGCTGCGCGTCTACCGTTCCGCCACGACCGCACTGTCAATCACAGTTGTGGTAACAAATAACACGCTTGCATACAAGATACTTATTGCGTTTGGCTCTATAAATTGGCACTTATTACAGATGGCTATTGAATGGACGATAACGGAAAAACCCGTAAATTACGACGATGCGCTGGCGGTGATGGAAGATACTGTTGCGGATATTCGTGCCGATAAATCACCAGAGCAGGTCTGGCTGTTGGAGCACCCTAGTCTTTATACGGCGGGCACGAGCGCGAAAGCCGATGATTTATTAAGCAAAGAATTCCCAGTTTTTGAAACTGGGCGGGGTGGTCAGTACACCTATCATGGTCCTGGTCAGCGTGTTGGGTATGTGATGCTTAATTTGAAAGAGCGTCAGCAAGCTCCTGATATAAAACAATATATATGCGATTTAGAGCAATGGATTATCAATACGCTGGAAGTATTTGATATTAAAGGGGAACGTCGTGAGGGTCGTGTTGGAATATGGGTTGTAAAGCCCGACGGAAGCGAAGCAAAGATTGCGGCGATTGGCGTGCGGATTAGACACTGGGTAAGCTATCACGGAATCTCGATAAACCTAAACCCCGACCTCTCGCATTTTGGTGGAATCGTCCCATGCGGAATTGCTGAACATGGTGTGACAAGTTTTGAGGATTTGGGTGTGAAAGCGACAATGGCGGAGCTGGATATCGCGTTGCAGGAGCAGTGGGGCGAGGTTTTTTAAACTGTAAACGCACTGATTGTTAATAATAGCGCGTAAACTGGATAGCGGATATTAGCTTTAAGCACGAACTTGTTTTTGAAGAGCGCCGGCTTTTCGGTTCTGAATTTAAGTGCGATAACGGTTATGTATGTTGATATTGCAACCGCATTCCAGAAAATTATTGAATAAAGTGGGGTGCGTATTCCGTAAGTCATCCATAAACAGCTGCCTAAAATAAGCATAAAGTACATGCTGTAAGAGATGGCCTCTGTTTCTTTGGTTTTTATAATCTTGATTATTTGGGGTAGGCTACCACTGACGCCTATGAATGACGCTGAAAATGCAATGATTTCTAATTCTAAAGACATGTGTACCCCTTCCTAACCTCACGATAATAAGGGGAATTGGTTAATATTTTATGAATAATACGGGCTTTATTAAGCCGCTTTTTTCTTTGATTTTTTAGATGGTTTCTTTGTGTCTTCTAAGAGTTCTTTTAAGAAATGTCCTGTGTGGCTTTCTTTGCAGGCGGCTACTTGTTCGGGGGTGCCGCTTACTAGGAGGTTTCCGCCTTTGTTGCCGCCTTCTGGCCCGATGTCCAAAATGTAGTCGGCGGTTTTGATGACTTCTAAGTTATGTTCGATGACGACAACACTGTTGCCTTGATCGACGAGTTTTTGCAGAACTTCGAGGAGTTTGCGGACGTCTTCGAAGTGTAGCCCTGTTGTTGGTTCGTCGAGGATATAAAGCGTTTTACCTGTTGAGCGTTTCGACAATTCTTTCGATAGTTTCACGCGCTGGGCTTCACCGCCAGAGAGCGTGTTGGCAGGTTGCCCAACCTTGATATAGGTCAAGCCAACGTCTTTTAAGGTTTCCATTTTGTCACGGATTGACGGGACAGCCTTGAAGAACTCTGCAGCTTCTTCGATAGTCATATCAAGGACATCGGAGATGCTTTTGCCTTTAAACTTAATCTCAAGCGTTTCGCGGTTATAGCGTTTGCCGTCGCAGGCTTCGCAGGTCACGTAAACATCTGGTAGGAAGTGCATTTCGATTTTGATAAGCCCATCACCTGAACACGTTTCACAGCGTCCGCCTTTAACATTAAAGGAGAAGCGACCCGGTCCGTATCCCCTAACTTTGGCTTCTGGTAATCCTGCAAACCATTCACGGATTGGCGTGAAGGCACCTGTGTAAGTGGCGGGGTTGGAGCGTGGTGTGCGTCCGATTGGGCTTTGGTCGATGTCGATGACTTTGTCTAAAAACTCTAGCCCTTTGATTTCTTTGTGGGCGAGGGGATATTGGCGTGCCTTCATTAATGTTTGAGAGGCGGCGCGGAATAATGTGTCGATGGTGAAGGTTGATTTTCCTGAACCTGAAACGCCTGTGACGCAAGTAAGGGTTCCTAATGGAATTTCGCCGGTGACGTTTTTAAGGTTGTTGCCTTTTGCGCCGATGACCTTTATCCATTCGCCTTTTTTGCCACCGTTCTTTGCGGTACGGCGTTTTTCTGGGATTGCAATTTTACGCTTGCCTGTTAGGTAGTCGGCGGTCAGGCTGTTTTTTGCCTTCATCACTTGGGTTGGTGTGCCTGCGGCGATGACTTCACCGCCATGCACGCCTGCGCCTGGTCCGATATCGATTAAGTGATCGGCGGAGCGGATGGCGTCTTCGTCATGTTCGACGACCAAAACAGTGTTCCCTAAGTCGCGTAAGTGGCGGAGGGTTTCCAGTAGGCGGTTGTTGTCACGTTGGTGTAGTCCGATTGATGGTTC